>JARRPA010000092.1:5984-15160 GCA_037383305.1 Gemmatimonadota bacterium
CCCGGAATTGCGAAGCCCGGCCACGAGGGCCGGGCTGTCGCTGTCCCACCTGCCAGATTGTCCGGCGGCGCGTCCAGGAGGAGCACACCGCCGGGCTGCTACGGACCGACTGATCCCGAGATCAACCGCACTCGCTGTAGCCGCAGGCGTGACACTTCATGCATCCCTCGGCGAATTCGAGGCTCGATCCACAGTCGGGACAGGTGCCGATGAACTGGATCGCGGCCTGGGCCTCGAACCGATGGATCACCGGCTTCTCCGCCGTCTGCGTGTTGCCGTTCGTCTGCTGCGCTGCGCCCACTTCGGGGATCGGCAGCGACTGCTGGATTCCCTCCTTCTCCTCCAGGTAGCGCTCAACCACCTGTGCGATCGCGTCGGGACTGGACAGCACCTTGTTCGCACCGAATCCCACGGCCCGGTCCGAGGAGATGCCCCGAAGCTGCTTGTGCACCGAGCGAAGCGAGATCCCGCTCCTCAGCGCGAGGCTGATCAGGCGGCCGATCGCCTCGGCATCGGCCATCGCCGGGCCACCAGCCTTGCCGAGCGCGACGAACACTTCGAATGGCCGGCCTTCCTCGTCCTCGTTGATCGTGACGTACATGTCGCCGAGCGGGGAGTCGATCTTCCTCGTCACGCCCTTCAGGATCGCTGGTCGCTTGCGCATTCCAGGCTGCTTCATGAATCCGCCCTCGAGCGCGGCGATCGTCTCGCTCTGTTCCTCCAGATCGCTTTCGAGCTCCTCGACCCGGGCGAGGGCGCCGGCGAGCTCGGCTGCCAGCTCGGTGTTGTCCAGTTTCTCGAACGCAGCGACCGCCTCGGGATCCACGACGCCCGTGCCCGGTGATGCGTGCACGCCGCGCGCGGCCGCCTCGGCAGCCACCTTGCGCGCCGTCTTGCCTGTCGACAGGACCTGGGCTTCCCGCGATCCATCGCGGTACACCGTCACGCCCTTGCAATCCAGCTCGTAGGCGAGCTCGAAGATCCGGCGGACGTCGTCCACTGTCGCGTCCTTCGGGAAATTGCAGGTCTTCGAGATCGCCGAGTCCGTGTACTGCTGGAAGGCTGCCTGCATCCGGATGTGCTGTTCGGGTGTCACATCGTGCGCCGTGACGAACGCCGCCTGCACTTCCTCTGGCACCTCGTCGAAGTGGATGTGTCCCTCGTCGGCGATCCGGCGCATGAGCTCCTCGGAGTACCAGCCACCTTCCTTGGCGACCTTCACGAACTCCGGATTCACATCGGGCATCAGAACGCCCGCCTGGTTCCTCATGAACGCCACGGCGAACAAGGGCTCGATGCCGCTGGAGCAGCCGGCGATGATCGATATCGTGCCGGTCGGAGCGACCGTGGTGACGTTGCAGTTCCGAAGCCTGCGCATAGGTCGGATACGCGCTCCCATTTCGTCTCGTGCGCAGGTGTCGTCCGGTCCCCAGATCGAACGCTCCCACTCGGGAAACACGCCGCGCTCGCGGGCCAGCCGTTCCGACTCGACCTTCGCCTCCTCGTCCACGAACCGCATCAGCTCGCGGCCGAGCTCGATCGATCGCGCCGAGCCGTAGGGCTCACCGAGTCGCACGAGCATGTCCGCCCAGCCCATTACACCGAGACCTACCCGGCGGATGTTCTTCGACAGCTCGTCGATCTGCGGCAGCGGGTACTGATTCGCATCGATCACGTTGTCGAGGAAATGCGTGGCCCGGTGCACGGTGTTCTCAGACTGTCCCAGTCGATCCGGCCGTCCTGAACGAACCGGCCGACATTGATCGAGCCCAGATTGCAGACGTCGTATGGCAGCAGTGGCTGCTCGCCGCACGGATTGGTCGCCTCGTAAGAGCCCATGTGAGGCACGGGGTTGTAGCGGTTGGCCTCATCGATGAAATAGACGCCGGGCTCGCCGTTTCGCCACGCTCCGTTCACGATCTTCTCGAACACCTCGCGCGCATCGAGCTCGCCGACGGGTTCTCCGCCCCGCGGGTTGCGCAGCGCGTAGCTCTCGCCCCGCTCGACGGCGTTCATGAAGTCGTCGGTGACCGCGACCGAGATGTTGAAGTTCGTGATCTTGTGGCCTTCCTCCTTGCAGTCGATGAATTCCAGCACGTCGGGATGATCGACCCGGAGGATGCCCATGTTCGCGCCGCGGCGCGTGCCGCCCTGCTTCACCGCCTCGGTCGAGGCGTCGTAGACCTCCATGAAAGACACGGGGCCGCTGGCCACGCCCATGGTGGACTTCACGACATCGCCTGAGGGACGGAGGCGGCTGAAGCCGAAGCCGGTGCCGCCGCCCGACTGGTGGATCAGCGCCATGTCACGCAGCGTCTCGTAGATCCCCTCGAGGCTGTCGGGCACGGGAAGGACGAAGCAGGCGGAGAGCTGACCGAGAGGACGTCCCGCGTTCATCAGTGTCGGGCTGTTCGGCTCGAACTCGCCGTCGGCCATGATCCCGTAGAAGGTGCGTGCGACCTGTTCCACGCCTTCCTCGCTGGCGCCGTACCGGGCGTCGACGCCGGCGATGACCCGTGCGACACGCCAGAACATGTCCTTCGGGGTCTCATTCGGTTCGAGATCCTGGTCCTTCTTCAGGTATCGCTTCGCAAGGACGGTCCGGGCGTTTTCCGAAAGCCGGGGCTCCGGCAGATCGGCGGGCGTGTATTCGAGAGTGTCCGCGGTCGTGGCGGTCTTCGGGGCGACTGTCGTGTCGGGTCCTTGCATCGGTGTGTCCTCGCTGCTTTCCCTGTCGTGGCCGTTGTTCTGCTTCCTGTATCGTCACCGGTCCCGACGACCGGATTTCTGGCACGATCCGTCGGCTGTGTCCCGCCCCCTACGGCGACGTCGCCCCCGGGGTGGCGGGCACCCTGAAGACACGTCTGCGGACTGATGCAAGGCATGGTACCGCGGACCGGGCGGGACAAGCTCGGCCGACCTCGAGCGGTCTCGGGGACCGCTTACGCACACCCCAATATCTTGGGGTGCACCAAGTCTAACCCCCCCACATATGGGGGGCAAGGGTCCATCCCCGGCTGTTACACGGATCGTGATGACCGCGAAAATTCAAGCCGAATCGGCGCTCATCCGGCAGACCGCCAGCGCCCTGCGGCGTGCAGATCCTTGAGGGCCCGGTAGTGTTCCACGGTGAGCCGGATCCGGTCACGAAGTTCGTCATCCACCGGCCTCACGACTCGCCCGGGAACTCCGACGACCAGGCTCCCGGCAGGGATCCGCGCCCCCTCGGTCACCAGGGCCCCGGCGGCGATCACCGAGCCCTCGCCGATTACGGCGTGCGAGAGCACCACCGCCCCCATGCCGATGAGGCAACCATCCTCGATGTCGCACCCGTGGATGATCGCTCGATGCCCGATTCCGACAGGTGACCCAGCCGCGCACCTTGCCCTGGAACCAGATCGGCTCGTCGCCGATCACGTCGGCCGAGGGAGCGACCCATGCGCCCTCGGCGAGGGTCGGGCCGGACGCCGTGCGCAGCTCGTCGGCATTCATTCTCCGCCTCCGTCCGACGCGATCCGGGCCAGGAACGCCTCGATCCCATCGGCCACGCCGCGCGCGTAGAGTTCCTGGAACCCGGGATTCTTCAGCGCCGCCTCGTGCTTCGGCATCATCATGAACGCGCCCTCGGTGAGCACGCTGGGCATCCACGACATCCGGCACACGGCGAGATCGCCCCAGAACACACCCAGGTCTCGCAGCCGCATCGACGCCAGCATCCCGTCCTGGATCGCCGAAGCGAGGCCCGCCGACTGGGCGTGAAAATAGTAGGTGCTGGTCCCCTCGCGTCCGAACGGCCGCACTCCATCCGGCAGCGCGTTGTTGTGAATCGATACGAAGATCTCGGCGTCGGCTTCCTCTGCGGCCGTGGTGCGTTCATAAAGTCCGATCGGCTCCCGGTCGTTCCGGATCAGGATCGGCTCCGCACCGCGGTCGGCGAGGATACGCTGAAGGATCCGGCCGATCGCGAGATTCGCGTCCCCTTCGTAGTAGCCGGTGGGCCCTGTCGCACCGGCTCCCGGATGCCCGGGATCGATGGCGACTCGTCGGCCCGCCAGGGGCCGGACCGGATCGATCGCGGGTGCGCCCCGCAGCTCGAGGCGAAGCGTGGCACGACCGCCTGCCCTCTCGTCGTATCCGGCGCGCCAGCCCCATACCGGACCTCTGAAGTGGACGCGCATGCGCATCCTCGCCCCGGGGAGCTGGGACCACTCGACCGAGTCGATCACGCGGGGTGAAGGTCCGAGCGAAATGCGGTTGGTGACCGCGATCGCCCCGAACAGTACGATCTCGAGCGTGCGGCGGTCGGGCTGTGTCACCTCGAGCGGAAGCGCGGCCGCGAGCGGGAGGTTCAGCGTGACGCGGTCCCCGCTCGGTTCGAAGCGGAGGTCGCCCACGGCGGAGCGCGGCACCGGCGTCCCTCCCGGAAGCAGCTCCACGTCTTCCATCGTGACCCAGGCGTGAAGCTCCGGAGCGATTCGCAGACGGATCCGGTCCCCGACCCGCAGATCCACGATCGCGCGCGTTCCATCGGGAAACCGCCAACGATAAGGACCGAAGGCGGCCGGACGCGCCGCGACCATGCCATCGTTGCCGTTGATCTCGTCCGGAACGTCCCGCAGCCGGACCACGGGCGGATGGATCGGATCGAGGATCCGCAACGGCAGGATGAGCGGCTCGTCCTGCTCATCCTCGCCCATCCGCGCTCGAACTTCGAGCCGCAGCGAGTCGGCTTCCTCGGACCAGTTGCAGTCCTCGGGCACACAGGCGGTCCGATAGAGCTGCTCCGCGGACAGGGTGAGCACCCGCACGTCGCCGGTGCCGGGCGGCAGCGGGATCGTCGTTCGGCCGGCGATGAGCTCGACCTCGGCCTCGGGGTTCGCCCGGACTTCCACGCTCAGCGGCTCCTCCGGCCAGGCCCAGCGTTCGGCGCGAACGCCGAGCCGGGCCGGGTCCAGCAGCGCCCCTTCCTCCCACGGCGAAACGGCATCCGCCGGTACGAGAATCGGGTGCACGAGGGAGTCGGTCTCCGCGCCGCGTCTCGCGACGAGACGGTACTCCGCGGTGTCACCGCGCGATGCCGACGGGACCGGAAGCCAGGCGAGGAACGCACCGTTCGGCTCGACCTCGACGAATTCGCCGTCGATGATCAGGGTGGCGTCTCCGGTGCCGACCGTACCGAACACGAAATTCGAGTCGCGCGCCGTGATCCGCTGCAGAGAATCCGGATACTCGACGTAGACAGAGAGCGGCCCGGCCACGGAGGGAACCGGCGGCAGCGAGCTGCGGATCACACCGGGGGGAAGCGGCCCCGGATCCCCCGACGACGCACACCCGGCGAGGATGAGTGGCAGCAGCGCCGCCGCGGAGAGCCACGGGACGCCGGAGAAGCGAGCTCGGGTGTTCGTGCCGTTTGCGGCGCGAATCTCGAAGCGGCGAATTCCGGTCATGGGTTCACGGTCCGATTGAGAGGTCGTTCTTCGGGCGAAGCCGGGCGAGGCCGATCAGACCGACGATCGCGACCGCTGCCGAACTGACGGCGGTGACCGGCTCGAGCAGCAGCGCGCCGCCGAGCGCGAACATGGCGCCGAACAGCAGCAGCGCCGCGAACAGGGTGCGCGCCAGGTCCCGGCGCAGCGGGGCATCCGGTGCGAGCCCGGTCCGGGCCCGGCTCCGCGTCCAGCCGGGGCCGCCCGGGCGCACGCGCCGGTAGAACGCGTCCAGGGTCTCGTCGGTCTCGGGGGAGGTGAGCCACATCACCGGCAGCCATACCGCGGCCGATCCGACCGCCGTCACGGTCAACCGGAGGCCGAAGCCCATTCCGCCCCATACCGGAAGATAGGAGAGCAGCGCGATCGCGAAACCGGCCAGCATCGCGGCGAGCTCGGCCCATGCATTCACCCGCCACCAGAACCAGCGGAGGATGAGCACGGCGCCCGGCCCCGTGCCGATCGCGATCATGAATCGGAACACCGTTCCGATGTCGTTCGCCACGAACGCGGCGACGCCTCCGGCGGCCACGATCAGGGCGGATGCGATCCGCCCCAGGGTCACGAGCTGCCGCTGGCCCGCGTCCGGATTCACGAAGCGGGCGTACAGGTCGTTCACGATGTAGCTCGCGCCCCAGTTGATCTGAGTGGAGACCGTGGACATGAAGGCCGCGACGAACGAGGCCACGACGATCCCGAGGACGCCGGCCGGCAGGTACCGCAGCATGAGCAGCGGATAGCCCTTCTCCGGGTCCTCCAGCTCCGGGAAGATCACCAGCGCGGCGAGAGCAGTGAGGATCCAGGGCCAGGCCCGCACCACGTAGTGCAGCAGGTTGAAGAGCCAGGCGGCGCCCTCGGCGTCCCGCTCCGTCCGGCAGGCCGACATCCGCTGCACGAACTCACCGCCCCCATCGGACCGGCGCCAGGCCCACCACTGGATCCCGAGGTAGGCCAGGAAGGTGCCCATCGGAAGGTCGGGCGATCCGGGGCGGGGAACGATCCGCAGCGCATCTTCGCGTCCCGCGGCGATCACGCCTTCCTTGAGAGCCGCGAGGCCTCCTATGTCGCCGATCGCGTAGCCGGCCACGAGCAGGGCTCCCAGCATCGCCAGTCCGAACTGGAAGAAATCCGTCGCGACGACGCCCCACAAGCCGGAGATGCCCGCGTAGATCATCACGAACACGGAAAGCGCCACGACGATCCACAAGCGCTCGTCTCCCGGAAGCCAGGGAGGAAGGGTGCCCAGGAGGTCGAACGCCTCCATCACCTTGCGCATGGCGAGCATCACGTAGCCGATCGCGATGCAGTTGATCGGAACGGCGAAGAGAAAGGCCCGGCTGCCCCGGAGCACCGCCGCCGGTCGTCCGCCGTAGCGGATCTCGGTGAGCTCCGCATCCGTGACGACCTCGGCCCGGCGCCAGAGCCGGGCGAAGAGATAGATGAGGAGCAGGTGCGAGAGGGCGAACGCCCACCACTCCCAGTTTCCGGCGATCCCGCGGCGGGCGACCAGACCGGTCACGTAGAGGGGGGTATCGACGCTGAAGGTGGTCGCCGCCATCGACGTGCCGGCCAGCCACCACGGTAGCGATCGGCCGCTGACGAAGAAGTCCACCAGCCCGCCGCTGGCCCGCCGCGCCAGCCAGATTCCGAGCACGAGCGTGCCCGCCATGTACAGCCCGACGATCCACCAATCGATCGCGATCACGCGAAGGAGGCTCCCGATCCGTCGCCCTCGGCCCGGCGAAACTCCGCATCGAGCCGGATGGCGGCCGCCCGCTCCATTACTTCCTCCGAGGCCCATGCGACCATCCCAAACCCCTCGGCGCCGAGCTCCGCGAGCAGGCGAGGATGCCCGAACACGATCGGCCAGGCGCCCGGGTGGGCGGCCAGGGCCTCATCCACGGCGCGGCGTCCTGCGGCGGTGAGCGATGCGGTGCCCTTCCAGGCCTGGGGAGTCGAGGCGATCAGCAATACGGTCGGATCGGCCTTCGAAAGCGGGGATGGCGCTTCCGGCCCGAGCACGTTCCACCCTCGCGCCCGCAACTCCCCGGCGAACGGAGAACCCAGAGGGGCGCGCGATGGGGCCGGCCGGTCGTCCCACACGGTCACGATTCGGAGCGGGATTGCGGGGCGGATGCGCCACGGGCGCTCGCCGGTGAGCCGGATCGAGTCCAGAGCGAGCTTCCCGGCCGCCCTTTCGTCATCGACGATCCGGACTTTCGAGGCCGGCGGACCGGCGAACCGGGCGGAAACGCCGACCCGACGGGCCGTCTCTTCCAGCCTCCGGATCGACGCTTCGACCCGATCGCCCGTGACCACGTCCGCGAGCGCGGCGCGGTCGAGCAGCGCCGCCGAGTGCTCGAGATCCGCGGGGTACAGGAGCAGGTCGCAGCCGGCGTTCAGCGCGGCCACGGCTCCCGTGGCGGTACCGTCCGGGTCGCCCGGCAGCTCCACCGCCTCGGTGAACCCGCCCATGTTCAGGGCATCGGTGACCACGATCCCCTCGAAGCCCAACTCCTCGCGAAGCAGGTCTTCCAGCAGATGTGGCTCGAGAGTCGCCGGTCGCGGAGAGCCGAGTGCCGGGTAGGCCACGTGCGCGGTCATCACCGCAGCCACCAGGTCGGCCACGGCCCGAAACGGCTCGATGTCCTCCGAAAGCTCGGTCCTGCCGGCGTCCACGACCGGGAGCTCGTCGTGCGAGTCAGCGGTCGTCCGCCCGTGCCCCGGAAAATGCTTCGCGCAGGCACTCACTCCCTCTGCCTGGCAGGCCTCGATCCAGGCTCTCCCGAGTCGGCCGACCTCTTCCGGCCGAGATCCGAAGCTGCGAGTGCCGACGATCGGATTCCGGGGCTCGACGTCCAGATCCAGGACCGGGGCGAGCACCAGGTTCACGCCGACGGCGCGAGCCGCCCGGCCGGTGATCCGGCCCGCCGCTCGTGCCGCTTCGAGCGGATCAGGAGAGGCCGCGAGACCCAACGGAGGGGGGAGCTCGGGAAGACCACCGAATTGCTGTCCGGGACCCCGCTCGAGGTCCGAGGCGATCCACAGGCGGTGACGGACGGCAGAGCGCCACTCCGCCACCCATCGTGCGATCCGCTCTGCCTCGCCTCCGAAGATCACGAAGCCCCCGGCACCGAGCTTCAGTGCGCGCTCGGCCCTCCGGCGCACTTCGTCCTCCGGCTCGAGGTCGAATCGCAGGGATTCCAGGAAGAGTCGGGCCGCGAGCATCATGCAGGGGTCGTCTTTCCGAGCCGCCGGGGGCCGGGTGCACCGGTGGCCCAGCCGAGGTCGCAGGGGAATCCCAGTACGTGCTGCCGCGCCAGCAGCGCGAAGGCCGCTGCCTCACGTGCGTCGCCGTTCCATCCCGCGCTCTCCAGGCGCTGGACCACGCAACCCGGCAACCGGGACTCGATCCGCCGCACCAGCTCCAGATTGCGGGCCCCACCGCCACAGAGCAGCACTTCGTCCGGCTCGAATCCCAGAAATCGATACGACTCGGCGACGGTGCGCGCGGTCAGCTCGGTGAGCGTGGCCAAAAGATCTGCGTCGCTCTCCCGCGAAAAACGGGCGAGCCAGGGCTCGAGTGCGGCCGCGCCGAAGCGCTCGCGTCCGGTGCTGCGGGGAGGGCGCTCGGCAAAAAACGGGTCCTCGAGCCAGGGGTCCAGGGCGGCCGGGACCACCTCGCCGGCC
>JARRPA010000093.1:0-6126 GCA_037383305.1 Gemmatimonadota bacterium
GACGCCACGTGACGGACGGCCGAGGGGAAATCCAGCCCCAGGTGCTTCATAAAGAAAGCGAAGACGTCGCCGCCTTCGCCGCATACGAAACATTTGAACAGGTTCCGCGCAGGATCCACGGAAAAGTTCGGGCCCTCGCCCCCATGAAGAGGACAGGGCCCGCGCCACGTTCTCCCGGAACGCTTGAGAGGCATATACTCGCCGAGTAGCTCGACGATCTCCGCTCGTGCTCGAATCTCCTCGACCAGTGCGTCGCTGACCATCGACCGCCTTGTCTCGATCTCAACCCCGCCGGAACTCGACTACGGTAACTCCGGATCCCCCTTCCTCGAAACCTCCCGGCCGAAGATGGTCGATCCGCCGGTCCCCTGACAGCAGTCGAACGACCTCCTCGCGCAGAGCGAAAGTACCCTTCCCGTGGATGATCCTCAGAGAGGGAAGGTCGACGACGTGTGCTGCGTCAACGGCCGGCAGAAGAACCGGCTCGATCTCCTCCACGCGCAGTCCTCGCAGGTCGATCTCCGGACGTACCCTCACTTCGGGCATGTCGGGGACGGAGGGTGTTCGACGCCGCGACCCGGTTCGCCGCTCCTGACTCGACGTCGCTCCCGAGCCGGAGGAGTCCGCGGGTTCGGCGTCCGTCAACGCGAGGTCCAGTCGAACGCCATCGGCATCCAGTATCACTCGCTCTCCGCGGAGCTCGGCCACGATCCCCTCGATGCCCAGAGATCGTGAACGGACCCGGGACCCCGGGCGCACGGCCTCCGCCGCTGCGTCGGCGGCCCCCACGGATCTTCCTTCGGCGTCGTGCGATGCGCTCTTCGATTCCCGGAACAGGGTCTCGACCCGGGAGCGCACCCGGGCGACTTCCTTTTCCGGGGTCCCGGGCGAGGCGCGGCTCGCGGAGCGGCGGAACTCGGCTCGCAGGCGGCGGATCTCTTCGGCCACCTCCCGCCGGGCGTCCCGGAGGTACGCTTCCGCCTTCGCCCGGCCTTCCCGTTCCCTTCGTTTCTCTGTCTGCTCTGCCCGTTCTTCCGCCTCCGACAGCCGGGCTTCCCTCTCCTTCAATCGGCGGGCCGCGATCCGCGCCTCGGATGTCAGGGACGAGAGCTCGGCCTCTCGCTCTTCCAATTCCGCGAGGAGAGCCTCGATGCCCCGATCCCCCGCCCCGATCCTCGACTGTGCTTCCCGGATCACGTCGTCGGGAAGCCCCAGGCGGGTGGCGATCTCGATCGCGTAACTGCGCCCCGGTCGATCGCGCGCCAGCCGGAAGGTCGGGCGAAGCAGCCGCATGTCGAATTGCAGCGACGCGTTCACGATGCGGTCGTCCTCGGCGGCCAGCGCCTTCAGCGCGCCGAGATGGGTCGTGGCGACGGTGAGACCGGCCTGTCCGGCGAGGCGAGTCAGAACGGCCGCCGCGATCGCCGCGCCTTCCGCCGGATCCGTGCTGGAACCGATCTCGTCGAGAAGCACGAGCGCGTCGGCCTCGGCGCTCTCGAGAGTCCGTCGCACGCCGCTGATCTGGGCGCTGAACGTGGAAAGCGATGCGGAGATCGACTGCTCGTCTCCGATCACGGCGAACAACCGGCCGAAGGAGGGAAGTCTCGTATCGGGGCCCACCGGAGGCAGCACTCCCGCCTGGGCCAGCAGACAGGTGAGACCGATCGTCTTCAGGAGGACGGTCTTTCCTCCGGCGTTCGGTCCGCTGATCAGAAGCACCGTCTCGCCTGCGAACAGATCCAGATCGAATGGCACGGACGGCTCCGGGCCTTCGACGAGCAGGGGGTGGTGCGCGCCCGATAGACGGAGCGCGAGACCGGATGATCCCGATGCCGCATCCGGGAGGAACCGGGGACGCGTCCCGCCGTGACTCAGCGCCCACCGCGCCCGGGCGTAGAGGGAGTCCGCTTCGGTCAGAGCTTCGATCGACGCCGTGAGCTCCGCTGCATGCGGACGTACGGCGTCGGTGAGGGCGGCTAGAATCCGGCTGATCTCTCGGCCTTCTTCCCTCTCCAGCTCCGCGAGACGGTTCATCGGCTCGATGGCGATCGGTGGCTCCACGAAGACCGTCTGGTGGGTCGCCGATTCGTCGTGGACGATACCCCCTACCTCGGATCGTCCCTCCCGACGTATCGGAATGCAGTACCTGCCGGCGCGGATCGTAACCGACGCATCGCTCAGCCGAATCCGCTCCGGCAGGTTTCTCGCGAAGCTCTCGAGGTTCGAGACCAGCCGCGAGCGTCCCGACCTGAGTCCGCGTCGGATCTTGCGAAGGTCGGGCGAGGCAGAGTCGCGGACGGCGCCTCTCTCATCGAGGGCCGACGTGATCCGGGTCTGCACCTCAGACCCGTTCATGAGACGTTCTCCCAGCTCCGCGAGGGCCGGAAGCTCATCGGGAAACCTGCGCAGATGAGATCTCGCGCTTCGAGATGACGCCAGCAGGGTGGCCAACGCCACGAGCTCCGACGCGTCGAGGACGGCGCCTTCGATCCCAAGCCTGCGTACCGCCGCCCGTGCGTCCGGAATCGACGGGGGCGACCAGTCCAGCTTCAAGAGCAGACCGGCCATCTGGTCCGCCAGGTCGAGCCTCCGCTCCGCATCGGAAAGCTGCACGGCCGGCCGCAGGGCGCGGACGTGCCCCGCGCCGAGCTCCGAGGTCGCTCTCTGCGCGATCCGATCGAGCACCTCGAGCCAGTCGAGGCGAGTGAGCGAATCGCCCGGACTCAGTGAGCCTCGGCGGATCGCGGGATCTCGCATGCTTCGCGGATCAACCCGGTGGCCAGTGCATGCGTCGGCCGCCGAGCAGATGAAAATGGAGGTGCATCACGCTCTGGCCGGCGCGTTCGCCGACGTTCGTCACCACGCGGAATCCCTCTTCGTGGAGACCCTCCTGGCGCGCCGTTTCGGCAACGGCCTGAAGAAGCTGGCCACCGAGATCGGGGTTGGAGCTCAGATCGGCCGCGTTCTCGACGTGCTCGCGAGGTATTACGAGAAGGTGGACGGGGGCCTGCGGCTGAATGTCCCGAAAGGCCAGCCAGGTTTCGCCCTCCGCGACGATCTCGGCGGGAATCTCGCCCGCCGCGATCCGGCAGAACAGGCAGTCGTTGCTCATGTCTCATACCCTTCCGGTTCGGGGATGGCAGAACGGCGGCCGGCGGCAGCTCGCGTGCTCGCCTACTCCTCTCTTCGCGCCGCTTTCGACGTCGCCCGCTGCGCCACCACGGACACGGCAGCCAGTGCCGCCGTCTCGAATCGCAACAGCGTGGGCCCGAGCCTCGCGGCGAGAAATCCGGCCGCGGCGCAACGGCGGATCTCCGCCTCCGTCAAACCGCCTTCCGGTCCCACGAGCGCGGTGATCGGATCACGAGCCTCATCGAGATGTCGGGCGAGGGGCTCTCCCATCGGATCGAGGAGCACCCCGGTACCGATCCCCCGAGCCGCAAACTCCGACAGGTATTCGGCCAATTCCGCCGGCGCCCGGATCTCGGGAAGCCGGGCGCCCCCACTCTGCTTCATGGCCGCCAGCGCCCTGCGTTCCGCCTTGGCGCGGAAGCCATCCGAGCGGCCGGCGTCGGCAACCGACCTCGATCTTTCCGTCTCCACCAGAGCGATCACCGGGACGCCGAACTCCGTGGCCTTCTCGATCAGCCACAGCATCCGCGTTCGATTGCCGACCGACACGGCGAGTTCCATGGCCCGGGCGGCCGGCGCCTGCCGGGACGACCCGAGAAGCGCCTCACGTCGGCGACCTCGCACTTCCCCGAGGCGTGCGGTGCGCATGTGCCCCCGCCCATCGGTCAGAACGACCGTTTCTCCCTCGTCCAGTCTCAGCGACCGGAGGTGACGGGATTCCGCCTCGTCGAGGAGCACGATCTCTCCGGGGTCCCGGCCGGCCAGTTCCGCATGGTGGAACGAAAACGGATGTCCTTCCTGCTCTCCCGCCATGCAGGGAATCTGCGGCCGCCGTTCCCGGTGGCGCCAGACGCGAATCCCGCGCCGGACACGCCTTCCCCTTTCCCCGGCCGCTTCGAGCCCGCACTCTGTAGCGCACACGATAGATTCATCAGGAGAGGGAGACGGTTCCTTGGCGAAGTCCCGACCGACAGGACCGATTGAAGGAGTGGATCCCGAGGATGTGCCAGGCGAAGGCATGAACGTGAGACTGAAGCTGACCGGCGTGGAGGTCGAGCGCGACCGGGGATCCCATGCGCACGTCGTCGTCGAGCTCGAGCTCTCCGATCGGACGGCTCGGGGCGAAGCCGACGGAGTCGGGACCGAGACCGTGGAATTGCGACTCGCAGCGGAGGCCACTCTCTCGGCGATTCACGACGGGCTGGGGAAGACCCGATTCCGGCTTCTCGGGGTGAAGCGGATTCACGCGTTCGACGCCGACGTCATTCTGGTGGTGCTTCGGGAGCAGGAAGGCGACGCACTGCGTCGATTCGTCGGCGCCGTACCCGCCGGCGAGACTCTTGTCCACGGAGCCGCCGCTGCCGTTCTCGACGCCACGAATCGCGTGCTCGCGGGAGAGCCGGCCCCCGGAGTCTGAGGCCGGCGAACCGACGGGATCCGGCTCCTCTAGGCGCCCTCGGCCGCGAGCAGGAACACCGCCCCCAGCGGCGGGAGTGCGACGCTGAGGGACCATGGATGTCCGTGAAACGAAGAGCGCTCCGCCTCGACGCCACCGAGATTCCCCCAGCCCGAGCCTCCGTAGTGCTCGGCATCTGAGCAGAGCAGTTCCTTCCAGATCCCCCCCACCGGTACGCCGACCCGATATTCGGGCCTCGGGACGGGCGAGAAGTTGCAGATCACGAGCACCGATCGACGGCCGTCGCGGGAGCGTCGCAGAAAGCTGATCGCATTCTGCTCGTGGTCATCGGGCGCGATCCACTCGAAGCCCGTGGCGTCGCAGTCCAGTTCATGGAGGGCCGGTTCGTCCCGGTAGAGCCGGTTCAGATCGCCGAGCCAGCGCATGACGCCCGCGTGGGATGGCTCTTCGAGCAGCTGCCAGTCCAGAAAGTCATCGTGATTCCACTCTCGCCGCTGGGCGAACTCGGCGCCCATGAACAGGAGTTTCTTACCGGGTTGAGCGTACATCAGCCCGTAGAGCAGGCGAAGATTCGCGAACTTCTGCCACTCGTCGCCGGCCATCCGGTTCCAGAGCGATCCCTTGCCGTGCACGACTTCGTCGTGGGAGAAGGAGAGCACGAAATTCTCCGAGAAGGCGTACAGCTGCCGGAAGGTGAGATCGTTGTGGTGCCACCGCCGGTGAACGGGGTCCTTCCCCATGTAATGCAGGATGTCGTGCATCCAGCCCATGTCCCATTTCAACCCGAAGCCGAGGCCGCCGATATAGGTCGGCTTCGTGACCGCGGGCCATGCCGTCGATTCCTCGGCCACCGTCTGGACGCCCGGGGCGGTTCCGTAAGCCTCCTCGTTCATTCGCCGCAGGAGGGAGACCGCCTCGAGATTCTCCCTGCCGCCGTGCTCGTTCGGAATCCACTCGCCCTCCTTGCGGGAGTAGTCCCGGTACAGCATCGACGCCACCGCGTCCACCCGCAGTCCGTCGGCGTGAAATTCCTCGATCCAGTACATGGCACTGGAGATGAGGAAACAGCGCACTTCGTGGCGTCCGTAGTTGAAGATCCAGCTGCTCCAATCCGGGTGGAAGCCGAGACGCGGATCGGCATGCTCATAGAGATGCGTGCCGTCGAACCAGCCGAGGCCGTGGCCATCCGTCGGGAAATGGGAGGGGACCCAGTCGAGCAGGACCCCGATCTCGCGCTGATGGAGGTAATCGATGAAATACTTCAGGTCCTCGGGCGTTCCGTACCTGGCCGTCGGGGAGAAATACCCGGTGATCTGGTAGCCCCAGGACCCGTAGAACGGATGCTCCATCACCGGCATCAGCTCGACATGGGTGAACCCGGTGGCGACGACGTGGTCGGCGACGCGCGGCGCCAGCTCTCGCCAGTTCGGCCATCTCTCTCCTTCCCGCTCCGGTGGCGCCCAGGATCCCGGATGCATCTCGTAGATGCTGATCGGCCGGTCGAGTCCCTGCCGCGACTCTCGACCCTGCATCCACGCCTCGTCACCCCAGGCGTAGCTCGCGTCGTGTACGAGCGA
>JARRPA010000094.1:0-6090 GCA_037383305.1 Gemmatimonadota bacterium
CAGGCCGAGGAGATCGCGGGGATCGCCGACAACCTGCTGATTCCGAAGTCCATCGAGGAGATGCTCCGGGAAGAGAAGCGAAAGGCGGGGGGCGATCCGGGTCCGATGCCCGAGGAGGAGGACGAGGGAGGAGCCGCGTGAGGGATCTTCGAATCCGGCCCGTCAGATCGGCCGACGATGAAGCACTGGCCGCCATCATCCGGGAGGGAATGGAGGAATTCGGAATCTGCCGTTCCGATGCGAAGGCGGATCCGGAGCTCGTTTCGGTCTCCGCCGCGTACGGGGGCTCGAGATCCGCCTATTTCGTGGTCGAAGGCGGAGGCCGCGTTCTGGGCGGCGGTGGTATCGGACCGATCGCCGGCCAACGAGAAGAAATCTGTGAGTTGCGAAAGATGTACCTGGTCGCCGAGGCTCGCGGAATCGGCGCAGGTCGGCGCGTCCTGGTCGCCTGCCTCGATGCCGCACGGGAATTGGGCTATAAGCGTTGCCACCTCGCGACGTTGAAGTCGATGAAGCGGGCCCACGCGCTTTACGCCGGGTCTGGATTCCGCCGCTCGACCTACCCGCTTCCGGGGTCGGGTCACTCCGGTTGCGACACCTGGTACTCGCGCGATCTCTGACGCGTACCCCTCGGCGGCCGCGCGCGGCGCGATCCGGAATTCGGATTCATCCGCCTGGCGCTCTGGCGCCGGCCGACCCGACCGCGGCAGTTTGCCGGACTTCGTACTCCTGACGGAGACGCGCATGAGCCTCGAAGGACTTCTCGCGCTGGGATTCGAGCCGGCGGGCGTCGAGCCGACGGTCGTCGAGGCGGGCCGGTCGGACGATCGATATGTCCTCGCCGTGGAACGACCGGGGATGGGAACCAGGATCGCACTCTCGTTGCGGTCCGACTCTCCGGATCGAGCCGATGCGGCGGCCCGGGAAGCCTTCGCGCGGCTGGACCGACTCACGGCGCTGCTGAGCCGTTACGATTCCGGGTCCCCCCTCACCCTGCTGAACGAAAAGGGGGCTCTCTCGGGCGCCCCGCCGGAGCTCACGGCGGTCGTGGATCTCGCGCTCGTCATCGGGCGCGCCACGAACGGAGCTTTCGATCCCACGGTCCTGCCGCTCGTGAACCTGTACGGCGGCGAAGAGCCGCGCGTTCCGCCGGGCAGGCTGGCGCTCGCGACGGATCGCGGTACGAAGCGGGATCGGAGTTCGATGCCCGACCCGGACGCACTCGCGGCGGCGCGTGAGCTGGTCGGATCGGCGCACGTACGAAGACGAGGTCGCCGGATCGAGTTCGATCGGCTGGGGATGGGCCTGACGCTCGATGGCGTCGCCAAGGGGTGGATCGTCGATGCGATGGCAGCCGGTCTGCGCGACAAAGGGATCCGCGATTTTCTGGTCGACGCCGGCGGAGACATTCGGGCGGAGGGACGTCCGGAACCGGGGCGCCCCTGGACAGTGGCCATTCAGGACCCGGATCTGGCCGACGACTGGCCCGACGTCATCGGACTGCAGACGGGAGCCGTGGCGACCTCCGGCAGTTACGAATTCTATTTCGATCCCGGTCGTACCCGACACCACATCGTGGCGGGAGCCGACGGGATCTCGCCGATCGATCTCGTGAGCGTCACCGTCACGGCCCCGGACGCGGCGACGGCCGACGCGCTGGCCACGGCGGCGTTCGTACTCGGACCGGACACCGGGCTCGACTGCATCGAGAGCATCACCGGCTGCGAGTGCCTGCTGGTGGCTCCGGACGGGACCCGGCATGAGACCTCGGGCTGGGCGGCCCTTTCCCTCCAAGGCAGGTGAACGATGGCGAAGTATCCTTACGACCCGCTGTCTCACCCGTACGGGTCCTTTCAGGTCACGGCTCTCGTGGCTCTGCGATTCGCGATCGGGTGGCACTTCTTTTACGAGGGGCTGTCGAAGATCACGAATCCCTACTGGACGTCCGCAGGTTACCTGGATGCCTCTCAGGGCTTCGCGGCCGACTGGTTCGAGTGGCTGGTCACGGACCCCGGCCGCCTCGCGCTCGTCGACGCGCTGAACAAGTGGGGACTGCTGATCCTCGGGGTTCTGCTCATGATGGGCCTTTTCACCCGTACGGCGACGGTTCTGGCCATTGTCCTGCTGGCGCTCTACTACCTCGCGGCACCTCCCTGGGTCGGACTCGAGTACAGCTTTCCCCAGGAGGGGGCGTACCTGATCGTCAACAAGAACCTCGTCGAGCTCTTCGCGCTGTTCGTGACCCTGCTGTTTCCCACGGGTCGACTGATCGGCCTGGACCGGTTGATCTGGTGGTACCGGAATCCGGCACCACCCGAACCGGCCGTCGCGGATCCGTACGCGTGAACCCGAATCGGTCGACAGGGGAGAGGATGCGATGAACGACGACATTCGAAACGACGACGGCCCATTCGAGGATGAGGTGAACAGCGAAGGGCCGGACGGAGAGCAGCCGGGCGGCGAGGTGCCCCGGGAGGCGAGGGAACCGTCGACCCCGCCGGCCGACGAGAGCTCACCCGCGTCGGGCATGAATCGGAGGGACGTCGTGAAGGCGCTCGCGACGGTTCCCTTGGTGGGCGCACTCGGCTACGAGACGCTGCGCAAGTATTCGATCGAGGCAGATCGGAGCGAGGCGATCGCGCGGGAAGTGGGGATCGAGCTGGAATCTCCCGCCTTCTCGGAGGAGGCGATCAGCCGCAGCAGTCAGACGATCCGCATCGGGATCATCGGCAACGGCGGCGAGGGAGAGTCGCTGGTTCGCAGCCTCGGATTCGCCCACCCGGGTTGGATCCAGGATCGACGCAAGAACGCGGCGGAAGACCCGAAGGACCGCCAGCTCCAGGAATGGCTGGCGCAGCAGGACCTGAACGTCCAGATCACCGCCGTCTGCGACGTGTTCGACGTGAGGGCCGAACGGGCCGTTGCTGCCTCCACGCAGCCCCTGCGCCCCGGAGGCGACACCCGCGACCTCAAGCCGGCGAGACGCTTCCGGCACTACGAGGAGTTGCTCGCCAGCCCGGACGTGGACGCCGTGATCATCGCGACACCGGATCACCTTCACGCCACGATCACGATGGCGGCGGCCCGCGCGGGCAAGCACGTGTACTGCGAGAAGTGCATGACGCGCACCTTCGAGGAAGTGTTTCCGATGGCCGACGCCGTCCGAGAGTCGGGCATCGTCTTCCAGCTCGGTCACCAGAACCGCCAGCTCGAGAGCCACGAGAAGGCGCGCGAGGTAGTGGCGAAGGGCCTCCTGGGACCGCTGACCCTCGTGGAAACCACCACGAACAGGAACGATCCGTGGGGCGCCTGGGTCTGGGACATCCACCCGGAGGGGAACCGCAGGACGATCGATTGGGACCTCTTCCAGATCGCGGCCGGCCACCGGGTCCCGTTCAGCCTCGAGCGGTTCTTCCGCTGGCGCTGCTGGTACGATTACGGCACCGGCCTCTCGGGTGATCTCCTCTCGCACGAGTACGATGCGGTGAACCAGATCCTCGGGCTCGGCATCCCGGCGACCGCCACGGCCTCGGGCGGGATCTACTTCTTCAAGGACGGACGGGACGTGCCCGACGTCTTCCAGGCCGTGTTCGAGTATCCCTATCGGGACCTCACCCTCGTCTACAGCGCGACGCTCGCCAACGGCAACTACCGGGGGCAGAAGTACATGGGCCACGATGCGACGATGGAGGTGTCGAGCGGGCTCAAGGTGACGGCAGACGGATCTTCCACCCGTTACCAGGAGATGCTGGAGGACGGAACGGTCAGCCCGCGTCGCCCGATGCTCACCTACCAGAGCGGGTACAAGGGCCTCGACGCGGTGACGACGGCCACCCAGGAGTACTTCGCCAGCCGGGGCCTGATGTTCACGTACAAGGGCGGCCGGCGGATCAGCACCTACTACCTCCACCTGAAGGAATGGCTGCAGGCGATCCGAGACGGAACTCCGGTCAGCTGTGACATCGAGCAGGGGGTGCAGGAGGCCGTGACCTGTCACATGGCCACGAAGAGCTTTCTCGAGGGTCGGCGTGTGACGTGGGATCCGACGACGAGACAGATCGTCTGATGCGTTCCGCGAAGGTCCAGCTCGGGCTGATGATGTTCCTGCAGTACGCGATCTGGGGCGCCTGGGCCCCGGTACTGTCGTCCTACATGCTCAATGACCTCGGCTTCAGCGGCTCGCAGGTCGGCTGGATCTATGCCCTGCTCCCCCTCGCCACGATCGTCGCCCCGCTGATCGGCGGTCAGGTCGCCGACCGCTGGTTCGCCTCCGAGAAGGTGATCGCCTTCCTGCAGCTGGGCGGCGGTGTGCTGCTGCTGCTCGCAGCACGGATTACCGATTTCGGCACGCTCGCCGTCGTGATGCTGTTCTACTGCCTGCTCTACGCCCCGACGCTGGCGCTGACCAACTCGGTGGCGATGATCAACATGGAGGACTCCGAGAAGGAGTTCGGCGCGATCCGGGTCTGGGGAACGCTGGGCTGGATCGCCGCGGGCCTGATGCTCACCGGCTGGAGATGGTCCGGCGAGAGCGGCTCACTCCCGGCCATGCGGGGGGACATGCTCTTCCTGGCGGGACTGCTTTCGCTCGCGATGGGCCTGCAGGCGTTCCTGCTGCCGCACACGCCACCGCAGAAGGAAGGTGTCAGCCCCTGGGCGTTCCTCGAGTCCTTCAAGATGTTGAAGGTGAAGGATTTCGCCGTATTTGTCGGGATCACCTTCGTCGTCGCTACCGAGCTGGAATTCTACTATATCCTGACCGCGCCCTTCCTCGAGTCGGAGGCGATCGGCGTCTCGAGCCGGAACATCCCGGCGGTGATGACGATCGCGCAGTTCGCCGAGATCTTCGTCATGGCGTTCCTGCTATCCTGGTCGCTGAAGCGCTACGGGATGCGAAGGACGCTCGCGATCGGTGTCGTGGCGTGGCCGATCCGCTACATCATCTTCGCGATCGGAAGCCCGGCCTGGCTGGTGATCGCCTCGCTGGCCCTGCACGGCTTCTGCTACGTGTTCTTCTTCGTGGCCGCATTCATCTACGTCGACAAGATCGCTCCGCCCGATATCCGCGCTTCGGCTCAGAGCCTGATCGCGATTATCGCGCTCGGCTTCGGCCGATTTCTGGGAAGTCTGTTCGCCGGCTGGGTGCGGGACCTGTTCACTACCGAGGCGGGCACGAACTGGACCTACGTGTTCCTCGTTCCCTGCGCGCTGACCATCTTCTGCGCCGTGGCCTTTCTGCTCTTCTTCCGGGAAGAGTCGACGCCGATCGCCTCGGCGACGGCCTGAGCACGAACGTGACGGGAGAATTTCGATGAACGAGAGACTCGGTGTCGGATTCGTCGGAGCGGGGTTCGTCACCGGTTTCCACATCCGCTCCTGGGTGGGCGTGCGGGACGCGGACGTTCGAGGGATCACGAGTCGCACCCGGGCGAGTGCCGAAAGCGCGGCGGAACTGGCCCGCTCCCTCGGCGTGGGAGACGCGAAAGCCTTCGCGAACGCCACCGACATGGTCGCGGACCCGTCGATCGACGCGATCTGGATCTGCGCCCCCAACTACGCCCGTCTCGAGGTGATGGAGGAGATCGTCCACGCGATCGAGCGTGGCGACGGGCACCTGACGGCCGTCGCCTGCGAAAAGCCGCTGGGCCGGAACGCCGCCGAGGCCCGCCGGATGCTGCAGCTCGCAGAGCAGGCCGGACTGCTGCACGGCTACCTCGAGAATCAGCTCTTCTCCCCCGGCGTGGTCCGGGGCCGGGAGATCGTCTGGGCCCGGGGCGCGGCGCTCACGGGCCCGCCCTACCTCGCCCGCGCCGCCGAGGAGCACAGCGGTCCGCACATGCCCTGGTTCTGGGAAGGCGAGCTCCAGGGCGGTGGTGTTCTGAACGACATGATGTGCCACTCGGTCGAGGTCGCGCGCTTCCTGCTCACCCCGCCCGGTGCGCCGCGGGACGAGCTGACCCCGACGAAGGTGACCGCCTACGCATCCTGCCTGAAGTGGCAGCGCCCGCGCTACGCCGAGCAGCTGGCGGAGATGAGCGATGGCGCGCTGGACTATCGCACCCGGCCCTCGGAGGATTTCGCCCGGGCCCT
>JARRPA010000095.1:0-6088 GCA_037383305.1 Gemmatimonadota bacterium
AACGCGACGCCGGTTCCGCTGCCGGGACCGCGATTTCCATACACCATCGCCTGAACGTTCACGGCCGTACCGAGGTCGTGCGGGATCCCGTAGGTCTTCCGGTAGGCCACGGCCCTCTCGTTTCTCCAGCTGCGGAACACCGCTCCTATCGCGCCCCAAAGCTGGTCCTCGGCCGTGTCGGGGACCGGCTCGTCCGACGCCTCTGCGATCAGCGCCTTGTAGCGTTCCACGAGGTCACGCAACGCGTCGGCCGGAATCGCATCGTCCGTCTCGACGCCGGCGGCGTTCCGGATCTCCGTCAGAATCGATTCGAATCGGTGGTGATCCACCCCGAGCACGACGTCTCCGTACATCTGCAGAAATCGCCGATAGCTGTCCCACGCGAATCTCGCATCGCCCGAAACGCGAGCCAGCCCTTCCACGCTTCGGTCATTGAGGCCGAGATTGAGAATCGTGTCCATCATGCCGGGCATCGAGATCGATGCGCCCGAGCGGACGGACACGAGAAGGGGATCGGCGGCTCCGCCGAACTTCTTGCCCGTCGCCTTCTCCAGGCGGGCCAGAGCCTCGGCCACCTCTTCGGCCGTGCCTTCGGGAAGCTCGTCGCTGATCAGGTGGTGACGGCATGCTTCCGTCGTGAGCGTGAATCCTGGCGGAACCGGAACGCCCAGGTTGGTCATTTCGGCCAGATTTGCGCCTTTACCGCCCAGGAGATCCTTCATCTGACGACTGCCGTCGGCGCGTCCACGGCCAAAATAGTAGACGTACTGCATCGGGGAACTCCTGTTCAGGCGGGCCGCGGGCGCGGTGAGGTCAGTTTCCCGCCGCAGCCGGAGCGAACCCGTGCTCGAAGTCGACCAATGGAGCCGGGTAGTTCCCGGTCCAGCAGGCATCGCAGAACGGACCGAACTCCTCTACTGCAGAGAGCATGCCCTCGAGCGAGAGGTATCCGAGCGACTCGACGCCGAGATGTCGTCCGATTTCGGCGACCGTGTGGTTCGCACCGATCAGCTCCTGCCGGGTCGGCATGTCGATCCCGTAGTAGCAGGGAGAGATGATCGGCGGCGATGCGACGCGGAAATGGATCTCCCGCGCGCCCGATTCCCGCAGGAGCGCTACGAGTCCGCGGCTCGTGGTGCCCCGCACCAGCGAATCATCCACCACGATCACCCGTTTGCCATCAATCAGCTCGGCGACCGGATTGTACTTCACTCTGACGCGGAAGTCCCGGCCCGTCTGGGTCGGATGGATGAAGGTACGACCGACGTAGTGGTTCCGAATCAGCGCGAGTTCGAACGGCAGCCCGGAGGTTTCGGCGTATCCGAGGGCCGCGGAGTTCGAGGAATCGGGTACCGAGAAGACGCAGTCGGCTTCCACCGGGTGCTCGAGAGCCAGCTGACGTCCGAAAGCGCGGCGCGCCCGATCGACGCTGCAGCCCCAGATCCGAGAGTCCGGCCGGGCAAAATAGACGAGCTCGAAGAGACAGGGGGAGGGCGCGGCCGGCTCGAGCGGTCGCAGGCGCGTCACCACTCCGTCGTCGATGCGCAACACCTCGCCCGGTCCGACGTCTCGGACGTACTCGGCGCCGATGATGTCCAGCGCACAGGTCTCCGACGCTACGATCGCCGCGTCACCCAGTCGTCCCAGCACCAGCGGACGAAAGCCGCGGGCATCGCGAGCCACGTATATCGTCCGGCCCACGCAGAGAACGAGCGAGAAGGCGCCGACGAGCTGGGAGAGAGCATCATCCACCTGCTGGTCCGGCGAGTCGCGTCGTGATCGAGCGATCAGGTGAATCACGACCTCGGAATCGCTGTCCGTCTGGAAGATCGCGCCCTCATCGGAAAGCCGCTCCCCGATCTCGATGGCGTTGGTCAGCGTTCCGTTGTGAGCCAGGGCCATCGGCCCGTGTCGGTAGTTGACCAGAACAGGCTGCGCGTTCCGCAGCGAGGAGCTTCCCTTGGTGGAATACCGGACGTGGCCGAGGGCCACCGTTCCGGTGAGCCGGCGGATCGTAGCGTCGTCGAACGCCTCGTTCACCTGACCCATTCCCTTGTGGGATCGCGCCTCTCCCTCGTCGTCGATCGCCACGATCCCGGCCGACTCCTGTCCCCGATGCTGCAGCGCGTAAAGGCCGAGGAAGGTCAGCTCTGCCGCTGCGCGCGAACCGCTGACAGCGAATATGCCGCATTCGTCGCGGGGCTTGTCGTCGTCCGGATACTGCGGTAGCCGTGTCATCTGTAGTCCGGGAGCTCTTCGCCCGTCAAACGGCGATACGCTTCTCGGTATCGGTCGGAAGTGGACTGAACGATCTCGTCGGGAAGATCGGGCGCCGGCGGGTTGCGGTCCCATTCACCGGCCTGGACCAGGCCCTCCAGGTAATCCCGCACCGGCTGCTTGTCCAGCGAGGGGGGCGTGGCGCCCGGCGTGTATTCGTCGGCCGGCCAGAATCGCGAGGAGTCCGGGGTCAGAGCCTCATCGATGAGCAGAACCTCTCCGGTCGAGGACGTTCCGAACTCGAATTTCGTGTCGGCTATGATGATGCCCCTGTCCCGAGCGTGATCCCGGGCGAAGGCGTACATCTCGAGACTCGTCTCCCTCAGGTACTCTGCGACCTTGGTTCCGAGGACGCTCTTCATCTGGTCGAAGGTGATGTTCTCATCGTGTCCGGTCTCCGCCTTGGTCGCGGGGGAGAAGATCGGCGGATCCAGTTCCTGCGCCTCGACCAGACCCTCCGGCAGCGGCTCGCCCGCCAGGGTTCCGGAGTCCCGGTATTCTTTCCAGGCCGAGCCGGTGATGTAGCCGCGAACCACGCACTCAACCGGGAACGTCTTGGCCTTCTCGACCAGCATGCCCCGTCCCGCCCAGGCGGAGCGGGTCTCGGCCAGTTCCGGTCGCAAGCGGACGATCTCGTCGGGGTCCGCCGAGATACAGTGATTGCGCACGATGTGCCCCGACATGTCGAACCAGAAACGGGAAATCTGCGTCAGCACGGCACCCTTGTCGGGTATCGGCTGCGGAAGCACGCAGTCGAACGCGCTGATTCGATCGCTCGCCACCATCAGCAGCGCATCTCCGAAGTCATACATTTCGCGGACCTTTCCCTGCCGGAGAAGTGGGAAGGGAAGATCGGTCTCTTTCGTGGCAGCCATCGGCTTCGGTCCTCCTGTCATACCCGCAATTGAGCGACGCGCGAGCCCTGATACCCAGCGAGCATCGGCGCGACGCGTTCATTCAGAAACTGTTCGACCTGTCGCGGGCAACGTCCCACGAGGTCGGCGGCCCGGGACAGGGTGTTCAACTCTTCGAGGCTGAGATCGAAGGCCGGATCCTCGGCGATCCTGCGGAAGAAGTCGTTGGTCTCGGCTCCGGAATCGAGACGTTCCCTCGCAGCCATGGCGTGGATACGGATTCGCTCGTGCAGCTCCTGTCGATCTCCGCCCTTCCGGACGCCTGCGATCAGGACCCGCTCGGTCACCAGAAACGGGAGCGCACGATCGAGTCGTGCCCGGATCACGGGCTCGTGCACGACGAGCCCGGAAGCCACGTTGCCGACGATCTGCAGGATCGCGTCAGCACAGAGAAAGGCCTCGGGTATGGCGATCCGTCGATTCGCCGAGTCATCCAGGGTGCGTTCGAAGCCCTGCACCGAGGCGGTCCAGGCCGAATCGAGCTCCAGCACGCAGAGGTGTCGGGCCAGGGAGCCGGCTCGCTCGCAGCGCATCGGATTCCGCTTGTACGGCATGGCCGAGGAGCCGATCTGACTGCTTCCGAACGGCTCCTCGATCTCGCCGTAACTCTGCAGGAGTCTCACATCCTGGGCAAAGCGGGCGACGCTGACACCGATCCCGGCCAGCACCGACAGAACGCGGTGGTCGAACTTGCGCGGGTAGGTCTGGCCGACGAGGTCCCAGCTGCCGACGAAGCCGAACCGGGCCGCGAGTCGGGCGTTGAGCTCGTCCACGCGGTCACCGTCTCCATCGAACAACTCCAGGAACGTAGCCTCGGTTCCGGTGGTGCCTCGCGCGCCGCGGAAACGAAGCTCGCCCTGCAGGAGCCGGACCTGCTCGAAGTCGGCGACCAGATCCTGAAGCCAGAGAGCGGCCCGCTTGCCGACGGTCACGGGCTGTGCCGGCTGCCAGTGGGTGTATCCCAGAGTCGGGAGCGACCGCCACTCCTCGGCAAATCCGGCGAGCGCCGAGATGGCGCCGAGCAGGCGGTCCGCCACGATCTCCAGCGCGTCCTTCACCTGCACGAGACCTGCGTTGTCCGTCACGAACGCGCTGGTCGCGCCGAGGTGGATCACGGAGCGCGCACCCGGCGCCACCTCACCGTAGTGATGCACGTGGGCCATCACGTCGTGCCGAAGCTCGGCCTCGATCTCGGCGACCCGCTCGAGGTCGATCCGGTCACGCGCCGAGCGGAGCTCGTCGATCGCCGATTCGGCGATCTCCACGCCCAGCTCGCGCTCCGTCTCTGCAAGGGCGATCCACAGATCCCTCCAGGTCCGGGCCTGCCGGAGCGGAGAAAATACGTCGCTCATCTCCGCCGATGCGTAGCGATCGATCAGCGGATGGGGATATCGAGTCTGTTGGGCAGTCACCGTTCAGCCGATGTCGAAGGGCCAGCTGCTGTAATACCGCCCGTCGCGGTAGTACGTGACGAAGATCCTACTGCCGCCGGCGAGGGCACGGAAGAGGCCCTGCGCGTCCTCCACCGACTCGACCGGCCGTCGGTTGATGCCTACGATCACGTCGCCTTCCCGAAGGCCCGTAACCCGGCCGGCGGCGCCGGAGAGCCGCGCCACCAGCGCTCCCTTCTCGACCTCGAGACCCCGTTCCACGGCTATGTCCGGGGTCACGGTGATCAATTCGAGCCCGCGCACGACCTCGAGTCTCTCCGCCTGTTCGCTCGGCAGCTCCTCGACCGCCAGTCGGGCCGACAGAATCTTATCCCCGCGACGGTATGTGACGTCGACCCTGGCGCCGACGCCGGCATCCAGCAGGCCGACGTCCCAGTCCAGTGGAGACGTGATCGGACGGTCATTGACGGTGAGAAGGATGTCTCCGACCTGCAGGCCGGCTGCGTCAGCCGCAGACCCTGGTGCGACGCGCCGCACCTCCGTGAGGGAGAATCGAGTCGTTTCGGATTCCACGGTCCGGGACTCGACGCCCACCCATGGCCGACGGATTCTGCCATACCGCACCAGCTCGTCGGCGATGCGTCGGGCCCGGTCGATAGGGATCGCGAAACCGATGCCCTCCGAGCCTCCGGACTGCGAGAGGATCGCCGAATTGACCCCGATCACAGCTCCCTCGGCATTCACGAGGGGTCCGCCGGAGTTGCCTGGATTGATGGCTGCATCCGTCTGGATCATGTCCGCGCTGAGCTTCCCCTCGCGCGAGTCGAGGATGTCGCGGCCCACTCCGGAGATCACGCCGGCCGTCACCGTCGCCTCCGCGTTGGCGAGGACGAAACCGAATGGATTGCCCAGGGCGATGGCCGGCTCGCCCACGACCAGGTCGGAGGACGTCCCGAGGAGGGCCGGCGGAATCGCGCCGGCCTCGACCTTCAGCACGGCAATGTCGGTGATCGGGTCGGTGCCCACGACCTCGGCCCGAAAGAACTTTCCGTGAACGTCCGTGACGACCAGCGAATCGGCTCCGCTGACCACGTGCTCGTTCGTCAGAATGGTGCCATCTTCATCGATCGCGAAGCCCGACCCGATTCCCTGTACGGTCCTCTCCATGCGCCGGGGAACCGTGCCGAAGAATTCTTCGAACATGCTCCGTCTCGCGACCTGTCTCGTCGATAGGACGGTAATGCTGACGACCGAGGGCGCGATGCGGGTCGTCGCGGCCACGACGGGGGTGTAGCGAGGCCCCGGGAGCGAGCCCTCCTGAGAGGCGGGATCGCTCCGCGAACTGTTCCGACGGTCGGTGTCGCTCCCGCCGGCCATCGAAACCCGACCGGTAGCCATCGCCGGAGTGACGGCCGCCGGACGAGCCGGTGCGCGCTCATCCGCGGAGCCCGAGACCTCGCGGACCGGACTGGCCTCCTTCTGAACCTCCGCGTCGCCACTCGAGAC
>JARRPA010000096.1:0-1692 GCA_037383305.1 Gemmatimonadota bacterium
CCCGGGCGCGCGGCGAAGCCGACGCGAGTCGGACTCGGCATGGAGAATCGAAGCGCCGCCCCCCCGGATACTCCGAGGAGCAACGAATGGCCCGGAAACCCGATTCCGAGTCGGAAGCCCTGTCTCTGTACTTTCAGGAGATCCGGGATCACCCGATTCTGGAGAGGGAAGAGGAGGTGGCTCTCGCCCGACGCATCCGCGCAGGGGATGAACAGGCGCTGAACGAGCTCGTCGCGGCCAACCTCCGGTTCGTCGTCCGCGTGGCGAAGCGCTATGCCGGGCACGGAGTTCCGATGGCCGATCTCGTGACCGAGGGAAATCTCGGGTTGCTGCGCGCGGCGCGACGCTTCGACGAGACGAAGGGCGTCCGCTTCATATCCTACGCGGTCTGGTGGGTGCGTCAGTCGATTCTCCAGGCTCTCACCGACGGATCGCGAATCGTGCGTGTTCCTTCCGGCCGGCTGGAGACCTCCAACCGCGTCGTGCGGGCGGTGCGTCGACTGGAGCAGGAACTGGGTCGGGAGCCGACGCTCGACGAGGTGGCGCACGATGTCGAGCTCACCCCGGGCGAGGTGACCGATGCCCTCGGGCTTCGTTCGGGCTGGGTTTCGCTGGACGCGCCGTTGCCGGACGACAGCGATACGTCGATGCTCGACCTGCTCCCCGACCTGGAGATCGAAGGTGCCGACTCGGCGGCGGCGCAGGCGGCGCTTCGCGACGTGGTCGAGGAGGGACTCACCCGCCTCCCGGAGCGCGAGGCCGAAGTTCTTCGACTCTATTTCGGTCTCGGGGGAGAACCGGCGAAGTCTCTGCAGGAGATCGCGAAGGAATTGCACCTGACCCGCGAGCGGGTGCGAATGATCAAGGACCGCGCGCTCGTCAGACTCCGAGTCGGCGAAACAGGTCGCGTCCTCCGCGGATTCCGGTGAGGATCGCAAGAAGCACAGTGAGCCGGCTCACGCGTTCCGCCCCTCGGCGACCCGAAAAATCAAACCTGCCGCGGGTTGACACCTTTTCTCCTCCTCGGTAAGTTCCGCGGCTGCTGGTGGACTGTTCCGGCCGCCCTCGCGACTCACGGGGCGGCCCGCTTTTTCTCCCCACGACGCCAGAAGTACGTGATTCGGGGCGCGTGTGAATCGGATGGCGCGGTAATGAAGACGTATTCAGTCAAGGCGAGTGAGATCCAGAGGGAGTGGTTCGTGGTGGACGCGCGCGACCAGGTGCTCGGTCGACTCGCGACTCGCGTGGCCAGCGTACTCAAGGGCAAGCACAAGCCTACCTACAGCACGCACCTCGATGTCGGCGATTTCGTGATCGTCGTGAACGCGAAGGACGTGCGGTTGACCGGTCGGAAGGCGGAGCAGAAGGAGTACTTCCGTCACAGCGGATACATGGGCGGTGAGAGGATGATCCCGTTCCGACGGATGATCGACCGACACCCCGAGCGCGTGATCGAGCTGGCCGTCAGGGGAATGCTCCCGAAGAACGCGCTCGGACGGCAGATGGCGAGCAAGCTGAAGGTCTATCCGGGTCCCGAGCATCCCCATGCGGCACAGACGCCGCGGGATCTCGAGATCTGAGGAGTAACGGAGGAAGCTTGGCGGATCAGACGATGTTCCAGGCCGTGGGCCGGCGGAAAGCCGCCGTGGCCCGCGTTTGGCTTCGGCCCGGTCAGAGCGGGTGGACCATAAA
>JARRPA010000096.1:1727-13660 GCA_037383305.1 Gemmatimonadota bacterium
GTTGGGCAACCTCGGCGTGCACGCACGGGTTCGCGGTGGCGGTCCGTCCGGACAGGCGGAGGCGATTCAACTGGCGATCGCGCGGGCCATCGTGAGCGGGGACGAGGAAGCTCGTTCGACGATGCGCGCTCACGGGCTGCTGACCCGGGATCCACGCGTCGTGGAGCGCAAGAAGCCCGGTCGTCCGAAGGCGCGCAAACGCTTCCAGTTCTCCAAACGTTGATGCCGATGCCGACCGAAACCGAGCAGGAAACACGGAGCCCCATGTCTGAAGTCGGATTGAAGGATCTTCTCCAGGCCGGCGTGCACTTCGGCCACCAGACGCACCGGTGGAACCCGAAGATGCGCAAGTACATCTTCGCGGAGCGGGGCGGGATCTACCTCATCGATCTCCAGAAGACTCTCAAGGAGCTGAACAAGGCACGAGAGCTGGTACATGAGACGGTCCGGAACGGCCAGAACGTTCTCTTTGTCTGCACCAAGCCTCAGCTGGCACCGATCGTTCGGGCTGAAGCCGAGAAAGCCGGTGCCTTCTACGTGACGGAACGCTGGCTCGGCGGCATGCTGACGAATTTCCAGACGATCAAGAAGAACATCCGGCGTCTGAAGGAACTGGAGCGGGGGGCCGAAGACGGGTCGTTCGAATTTTACACCAAGAAGGAACAACTCCTTCTCGAGCGCGAGCGCGAGAAGCTCGATCGGTATCTCTCGGGGATCAAGGACATGACCCGTCTGCCCGGTCTGGTATTCGTGGTCGACGCGAAGAAGGAGGAAATCGCCGTTCGGGAGGCCAATCGGCTCGACATCCCGGTCGTGGCGATCGCCGATACGAACGCCGATCCGGACCAGCTGACGATCGCCATCGCCGGTAATGACGATGCGATTCGCTCCGTTTCGCTGATCACCGGAGTTCTCGGCAGCGAAATCGAGTCCGCCCGCCGCGAGTCGCCCAAAGGCGGCGCGGACAAGGGCGAGGCCGAGGTCTTCACGTACTCCACGGAGACGGGCGAGGCCGAAGCCGACTCTCCGGCGCGAAAGAAGAAGCGCCCGAAGCGGCGTCCGAAGCCCGAGTTGATCAAGCGGCGTCTGCATCCCACGGATCCGGAACCGGGGACCGAGGCGGTGGCTTCTGCGTCGTCGAAAGCGGAGTCCGCAGCCGAGGCGGCGGAGAAGCCGGAAGCCAGGGCGGCGGAGAAGCCGGAAGCCAGGGCGGCGGAGAAGCCGGAAGCCAAGGCGGCGGAGAAGCCGGAAGCCAGGGCGGCCAAAGAGCCGGAAGCCAGGGCGGCCAAGAAACCGGAAGCCAAGGCGGCCGAGAATGCCGACCCCGGAGATGCGGACGACGCCGAACCGCCGGAGGCGGGGGAGGACGGCGGCTCTCCCTGAGCGCGCGACGAGGGGGCCACCGACGTGGCCCCCTTTTTTTGAGTCGGCAGGATCGTACCCGAAAGAGAACCAGGCCGGGGGCCGGCAGTGTGCACCCGGTGGGAAGGAGAACCCGATAGATGGCTGAGATCACGGCGAAGGCGGTCAAGTCCTTGCGTGACCGCACGGGCGCGGGAATGATGGACTGCAAGAAGGCTCTGCTCGAAGCGAGCGGCGACGAAGAACAGGCGATCGACCTGCTTCGGCAGTGGGGCGCGGCCAAGGCCGCCAAGCGTGCGGAAAGAGAGACGTCCGAAGGGCTGGTCCGAATCGTGTCGCGGGACGGGGTCACGGCCATGGTGGCCATTTCCAGCGAGACCGACTTCGTGGCCCGCAATGAGGAATTCCAGGACTTCACCGACCGATTGGCGGAAGCTCTGATCGAAGCCGATCTGCCCGACGGGGAAACCCTCACGGGGGACGAGCTGCTGGCGAGGCCGGAATTCCAGTCGTTTGCCGACGAGATCGTGGACCTGCGCTCGAAGATCGGGGAGAACATCCAGATCTACCGTGTGGTCCGGCTGGAGACCGGCGAGAATGGCGCCGCGGCCAGCTACCTGCACTTCGGCGGCAAGATCGGTGTCGTCGTCGAATTGGAGGGCGCCGGAGGAGCGGAAGTCGAAAACCTGGCGCGGGACGTGGCGATGCACGTGGCTGCGGCCCGACCCGTGGGCGTGCGCCCCGAGGACATTCCCGCGGACGTGCGGGATCGCGAGCGCGCCGTTCTTACCGAGCAGACGAAGGCCGAAGGAAAGCCGGAGCCGATCGTCGAGAAGATCGTGGACGGCCGTATGCGGAAGTTTTTCGAACAGAACTCCCTGATCATGCAAGCGTTCGTCAAGGATCCGGACCGGACGATCGCCGACCTGCTGGCGGCGTACGACGACGAGCTCACGGTGCGCCGCTTCGCCCGGTTCGAGATCGGGGAATAACCCGGGAGCCGACGTGTCCGAACTTCTGTATCCGAGAGCGCTCGTGAAAGTCTCCGGCGAGTCCCTTGCCGGAGATCAGGGGTTCGGCATCGAGCCACGGGTCGTTGAGAAGCTGACTCGCGAGATCAGCCAGGTGCAGGAGGCCGGTGTCAGCCTCGGGCTCGTGGTCGGAGGCGGGAACATCGTCCGGGGAGCCGTGGCCAGCGAACAGGGCATGGACCGCGTTTCGGCGGACTACATGGGCATGCTGGCCACGGTCATCAACGCCCTCGCGCTTCAGGATGCGCTGGAGCGCGCGGATGTCGAGACCCGCGTCATGACGGCGATTCGCATGGAAGAACTCGCGGAACCCTACATTCGGCGCCGGGCACTGCGACACCTCGAAAAGGGCCGGGTCGTGATCTTCGCCGGTGGGACCGGCAATCCGTACTTCTCGACGGACACAGCGGCCGTTTTGAGGGCGATCGAGATGGACGCCGATGTGATCCTCAAGGCGACCAAGGTGGACGGAGTATATTCCGACGACCCGATGGTCAACCCTGACGCCGAGTTCCTTCCCGACCTCACCTACCGAGAGGTCATCAACAACGAGCTTCAGGTCATGGATGCAGCGGCGATGTCGCTTTGCCGGGAGAACGATCTGCCGGTCATCGTTCTGAATGTTCGCAACCCCGGCGCGATACTCTCGGCGCTGCGCGGAGAGAGAATCGGGACCCTCGTAACCTGAGAGGTGCAATTCATGCAAGTTCCAGCCCTCAAGGAAGCCTCGAGCCAGATGGACAAGAACATCGAGGCCATTCAGCGCGAGTTCGCGGGCGTTCGGACCGGCAAGGCGTCCCCGGCCCTCCTGGATGCGGTTCAGGTCGAGGCGTACGAGTCTCGAATGCCTCTCAACCAGACGGCGACGATCACGGCACCCGATCCGCACATGCTGGTCGTGCAGCCGTGGGACGCGAATCTGGTCGGCGCGGTGGCGAAGGCGATTCAGTCGGCGGATCTCGGACTCAACCCCTCCGTGGACGGTAACCTCGTAAGAGTGAGCATTCCCCCGCTGACCGAGGAAAGGCGGAGGGAAATGGTAAAGGTCCTGCACAAGTACGCGGAGGAAGGCCGGGTCGCGGTTCGACATGCGAGGCACAAGGCGAAGTCCGAGATCGAGAACCAGATCAAGGAAGGCGAACTGGGAGAGGACGAAGGCCGTAGAGAGTTGGATGCGCTGCAGAAGCTGACGGACGAGCACATCGCGAGGATCGACGAGCTCCTCGTTCACCGTGAAGCCGAGATCATGGAGGTCTGAGGTGAACGTACCTCTCCCGGGCCCGCGCGACCCGAAGAAAGCGCTGCGTATCTACGTGGCGGGCCGGAACCGTGCCTGGACTGCGGAGGAGAAGCGTGCGGCCGCGGGCGACGATGTGGTGATCGGGACTACCGGTCCGAAACCGGGCGGAACGGAGGGCCGGGAGCCACGGATCGAAGTTCCCGTCCCGACGGAGCTGCAGTTCCACCGGGGACCGGGCACGTGGAGAGGCGAGATCCCCGGCGGGCGACGAGGCCACAGGAGGCGCGACGACGCCTGAGCGGGACCTGAGTACGGATCTTCCTTCCGCGGCACCGGGATCCCCTCCGCCGGGAACCCACCTGCTCGTGGCGTATTCCGGCGGACCTGACTCCACCGGGCTGCTTCACCTCCTGGCCCGGCTTTCCGTGGCGAGCGACGTTCGAATCAGTGCGGCGCACTTCGATCACGGGATCGGAATTCACTCGGCGGACGTCGCCGACCGCTGCGCCCGAACCTGCGCTCTAATCGGCGTTCCTTTTCATTGCGGTCGATCCGCCCGTCCTCTGGCGGCGCGTCACGCGGAACTTCGAGAAGCGCGCTATCGGTTCCTGACCGAAACGGCCCGGAACGTCTCAGCCGACTGGATCGTGACCGGCCATCAGGCCGATGACCAGGCAGAAACGGTGTTGATGCGCATCCTGCGCGGCACGGGTCCGCGAGGACTGGCGGGCATCCCGGCGCGGCGCGGCCCGATCGTGCGCCCGCTTCTCGGCATCCGGCGAGCGACCATCATCGCATGGCTCGATCGGGAGGGGATCGGATACGAATCGGATCCCGCCAACCGCGACGTGCGCTGGGCGCGCAGCCGCGTGCGACATCGCCTGATTCCGTCCCTGGCCGATGCGCTCGGCCGCGACCCGGTGCCTCTTCTGCTGGAGATCGCGGCCGAGGCCGCCGAGGTGGATCGACTGCTGACCCGGGCGGGCTCCGGCCTTCTCGATCGTTCCCGTATGGCGGTGGCGGAGACCGCCGGATCGAGAGGCCCGAACGATCGGGTCGCGCGGACCGCGCAGGCTTTCTGCCTCGCGACGTGGCGGCTGGCGTCCTCACTCGAGCAGGCCGAAGCGCTACGAGTCTGGGCACGACGGAGGGGCATTCTCCTCCCACGTGGAGGAACCCGATCGGCGGTGGAGTTTATCAGCCGCGGCCGCAGCGGAGGGCGGGTCGAGCCGACACATGGCTTCCGCGTCTCGCGCTCCTTCGACACGCTGATTCTGACCACGGGCGCGGGCGGCGTCTTCGATACGGCGACCGGTTGCGACGCAGAACTTCCGGTGCATCAGGGGAGCGGTCAGGCACGGCTCTCGATTGCCGGCCGGTCGCTCCAGGTGCGGTGGGCCCCCCGTTCCGCGTCGCCGGACGCTGCGAAATCGGATCTCCCGCCGCGGACTGAGCGCGTTGCTCTTGCCGTGGGGGGCCAGCATTATCCACTCTTGCTGCGGAGCTGGCGGCCGGGCGATCGCGTCCGGACACCGGCGGGAACGCGCAAGCTGAAAAAGCTGTTCGGCGAACGCGCCGTCCCGCGATTCGAGCGCGCGCGGCTGCCCGTGCTCGTCGATCGACGGGGTCGGGTACTCTGGGTACCCGGTCTCGTGACCGCCAGTTGGGCGCAGATGGAATCGAACGGCCCGGAACTCGTAATCGAGATCGCCGATGACTGATTCAGCCCTGCTCGCAGAGCCGGAGCGCGTGCTTGCGTGGCCGACATGCGCCAATGGCACGCGGTCGCGGCCCGTGGTGTATTCAGCCGGGCACACCCGGGAGAGAGTGCGCGAGCCGGCGGCGGAAGTCACCGCGCATTCCGAGTCGTGTTACGACCTTCCGGCTCTCGGCCTGCCGGACGAATCGCAGATCTTCCCGGCGGATCGCGTACGATGCATCGGACGGCCGATCCGCGTGGACTCAATGATCGCGTCGAATGGAGGACGCGATCATGCCGAGGACTACAGGCACCTGCCGTCCATCGCCGGCATCGAAGGCAGATGACGCAGGTCTGAACCGGAGACGTAATGAAGCAAACCGAAGAAAAGAACAATGCGGGCGGCCCTGCCCGTTTTCTACGCACGGCCTCGTTCTGGGCGCTGATCGTCCTGATTCCGCTGGCCATATTCCAGGTGATGGACTCGTCGCGCCAGGTGGAGAAGGAACTCACGTACAGCGAGTTCCGGGCGCAGCTCGATGCAGACAACGTCATGAAGGTCACGATCACCGAAGGCGTTCGAGTGGAGGGCGAGTTGCGGCGTCCCCTGCAGGAGAACGGGGTCGAGATCGGAAACTTCAATACGCTTCTGCCGACCGAGGCGACGCAGGATCTTCTGGATCAGCTGGAGGCGCGGGGCGTAGAGGTCGAGGCCAAGGAAGCGGCGGCCAACTGGGTCAACTATCTCGTCTCGAAGGCCAAGCTACTCAGCGGCGATACGCCAAAGGTCACGTTCGCGGACGTGGCCGGCGCCGACGAGGCGAAGGAGGACCTCAAGGAGATCATCGAGTTCCTCAAAGATCCGGCGAAGTTCCGCCGACTGGGCGGCCGACTGCCGAAGGGCGCACTTCTGGTCGGCCCCCCGGGGACGGGAAAGACGCTTCTGGCCCGTGCAGTGGCCGGAGAAGCAGGTCGCCCGTTCTTCTCCATGTCCGGGTCGGATTTCGTCGAGATGTTCGTCGGGGTCGGGGCGAGCCGGGTGCGTGACCTCTTCGAGCAGGGCAAGGCACACGCGCCCTGCATCATCTTCATCGATGAGATCGACGCCGTCGGTCGTCACCGTGGAGCCGGGCTCGGCGGCGGCCACGACGAACGTGAGCAGACGCTGAACCAGCTTCTCGTGGAGATGGACGGGTTCGAGTCGAACGAGGGTGTGATCCTGCTCGCGGCTACCAACCGTCCCGACGTGCTGGATCCGGCACTGCTGCGGCCCGGCCGGTTCGACCGCCAGATCGTCGTGGACAATCCCGACGTGAAAGGCCGTGAAGGCATTCTGAAGGTGCACGTCAAGGACATTCCGCTGGGTGACGATGTCAATCTCAAGGTCCTGGCGAAGGGCACACCTGGACTGTCGGGAGCCGACCTCGCGAACATCGTCAACGAGGCCGCGCTCCTGGCCGCCCGGTACGACAAGGACCGGGTGTACATGGACGATTTCGAAGCGGCTAAAGACAAGGTCATGCTCGGGGCCGAGAGAAAGAGCATGGTCCTGTCCGAGGACGAGCGGCGCGTCACGGCCTTTCATGAAGCGGGTCACGCGGTGATCGCGCTGCGAGTTCCGGGTCTCGACCCGCTCCACAAGGTGACGATCGTGCCTCGCGGTCGGGCGCTGGGGATCACGGCGTCGCTTCCCGAGGAGGACCGGCACAACTACACGAAGGAGTGGCTGGAAGGGCAGCTCACGATGCTGTTCGGCGGCCGGGTGGCCGAAGAGACGATTTTCGGACGCAGCAAGATCACGACGGGAGCCGGGAATGACATCGAGAGGGCCACTGCGCTCGCCCGACGGATGGTGACCCAGTTCGGGATGTCCGATGCGATCGGCCCCATGGCGGTGGGAGACCAGGAACACGAGATATTCCTCGGGCGTGAGCTCAGTCAGCGGCGAGACGTCAGCGAGCAGACCGCCCAGCTCGTCGATTCGGAAGTGAAACGGATTCTGGATGCGTCGTATGCTTCGGCCGAACGGGTTCTCACGGAAAACCGCTCGCTGCTGGACGATATCGCCAACGCCCTGCTCGAGCGCGAGACCCTGGACGCGGATGACATCCGTCTTCTCGAGGCGGGCGAGCCGTTGCCGCCGCTTCCCCCCGCCGACGGTCCGCCGCCCACGCCCGCTCTCGGGCCCGGACAGCTGGATGAATCATCGTCGGCGGACGACCGGCCGATCGAGGGTACGGGCGGCGAGCCGACTCCGGCCCTCGCCTGAAACGGCCTCCGGAGTGACGGCTCGCACCTCACCGCGGGCGTGGGCCGTGCGGGGCGGGAGCATCGATCTCCATCGGCCGGTGGTGATGGGTGTGCTGAACTTGACGCCGGACTCCTTCTCCGATGGTGGAGAGATCGAGAGTGTCGAGGAGGCGGTGGACGAGGGGATCCGGATGCGAGAGCAGGGCGCGGATCTCCTGGATGTCGGCGGCGAATCCTCCCGGCCCGGAGCGCGTCCGGTAGATGCTGACGAGGAATGGAGTCGGATCGGGGCCACGGTAGCTGCGCTGGCCTGTGGCAGGACGGGCGCCGGGCTGGTGATCATGCACATGCGGGGCAAGCCGGAGACGATGCAGGATGACACCCGATACGAGGACCTGATCGGCGAGATCTCCGCCGGCCTCGATCGAGGCGCATCGATGGCCCGCGACCGAGGCGTGAAACCCGAGCAGATCGTCGTCGATCCCGGTATCGGCTTTGGAAAGTCGGTGGAGGGCAACCTGAAGATCATCGCGCGGAGCGGGCAATTCTGTTCGGGACCGTGGGCTGTTCGCGAGGCCGGCCGCTGATGCAGGCCGTGATCGATTATCTCGGTTTCCTGCGCCTGGACTGGGTCGATCTGGCCGAGATCCTCGTCGTCTCCTATCTGCTGTATCGAGTACTGCTGGTGTACACCGGGACCCGTGCGTTCCAGGTCCTGATCGGCTTCGTCTTTCTCGTCGCGATCTATGTCGCCTCCCAGGCGCTGCAGCTCCGTCTGATTCCTTACCTGCTCTCTCAGGTATTCACATACGGAGCCTTCGCCCTGATCGTGATCTTCCAGCCGGAACTTCGTGCCGGGCTCGCCCGGCTCGGGCGGACCCGGTTCTTCCAGGCGTTTGCGCGGATGGAGCAGCAGGAAGTGATGGAAGAGATCGCGAAGGCCGCCGATCGTCTCGCCAAGGCGAAGATCGGTGGAATCATCGCGATCGAACAGGAAGTCGACCTGCTGAATCACGTCGATCACGGTACGACGCTCGATGCCGACCTGAGCGCCGAACTGCTGACGACCGTCTTCACCCCGTACTCTCCGCTCCACGACGGCGCGGTGATCGTGAAGCGCGACCGGATCGCGAATGCCGGCAGCGTGATACCCCGGCTCTCGGAGTCGCCGACCGTGGACCGCTCGCTCGGGACGAGGCACCGGGCGGCGCTGGGACTCTCGGAGGAGACCGACGCGCTCGTGGTCGTGATCTCGGAGGAGACCGGCCAGATAACCCCCACCGAACAGGATGTGGAACGGACCGCGGCCCTGCCTGCGGGAGGTTGACCGGCGCCCGTTTCGCGTTGACGGCGCGCGGCAGCCCGCGTAAACTTGCTTTCCTCGGAACCGGCGGGGCGAATCCCGACTCACAATGGAGCGCTTCGAGTGCAAGACACCAGTTACGAGCTGTTGACGATCTTCCACGACGGGGGGTTCATGATGATCCCCCTCGTGCTCTGCTCGCTCGTCGCCCTCGGCGTCATCATCGCCAAGGGATACACTCTGTTCGTGGCTCATCGGGACTCCAAGAAGCTGCTCAAGCAGATCGAGGAGCTCGGGTCGGCCGGACAGATCGACGAGGCGATTCAGGTGGCGCGCGAGACGCGTGGGCCGGTGGCCGCGATTCTCCTCACGGGGCTGCGCCGGGTAAAAGAGGGTGGCGGCACGAAGGACGTGAGCAAAGCGATCGCGACGACGGGATCGATCGAGCTCGACTTTCTCGAGCGGGGACTCACGGTCCTCGCAACGATCGCGAACGTCGCTCCAATGCTCGGGTTCCTCGGCACGGTCATCGGCATGATCGCGGCTTTCGCGGCGATCGAAGAAGCTGGCCAGGTCGAACCGACTCTCGTGGCCGCCGGCATCAAGGTCGCGTTGATCACGACCGCGGCCGGGCTTGCGATCGCCATTCCCGTGCACATCGCATACAACTACTTCGTGACCCGCATCGATACGCTGATTGCGGACATGGAGAAGGGGTCCGAGGCAGTCCTCGACCTGATCTGGCAGAGCCAATCCGGTCGGGCTTGATCGGAACCGCCGGTCTCCGGATCGAACCGCCGACGATCGTGTAAGTATAAACAGGCATTCCTTCGCACACGGGTGAACGATGGCGATACTGAACCGCAAGGAACGGGTGTCGGACGAGATACCGACGGCGTCGATGGCCGATATCGCGTTTCTCCTTCTCGTCTTCTTTCTGACGACGACGGTCTTCAACGAGGAGAAGGGTCTGCCGATCGTTCTGCCCGAAGAGGCGGAAGAGCAGGATGTTTCGGCGAAAAACCTCATATTTCTGATCGTTCGCCCCGATGGCGCGGTCACGGTGAAGAGGGGAGAAAGCCAGGAAGAGCAGGTGGTTCCGTACGACCAGGTCGAGGTTCTGCTTCGGCAGGAGCTGGCGGCGAATCCGAACCTGATCGCGGCGATCCAGACGGACGGGGGCGCGGCGTATCGTCACATGGTCAACGTTCTTGACGAGGTCAAGCTCGCGGGCGCAGAGCGGATCTCCCTGCAGATGCTCGAGGAGTAGGCATGGCCAAATCGAAGGGATTCAGCCGGAAATCAGGCGCCAGCAGCGAGATTCCCTCCTCGTCGATGGCGGACATCGCTTTCCTGCTCCTGATCTTCTTCATGGTCTCGACGGTGTTCCGTCGCGAACGGAACGTGCCGATCGACTGGACGTCGGCCGAGGCCACCCAGAAGATCGATGAGAAACGGAAGAACATCCTCCACCTCTGGGTGGACCGGGATGGGACGGTGTTCATCAACGATCAGATCGTCCCCCAGGACAACATCGATGAGGTCGTTCGACCTCTCTATTCGGAAAACCGGGAGCTCGTGGTGGCGCTGCGTGGTGACCGGGACGTTCCCTACAGCGAGATCAACGCGATCACGAAGCAGTTGCAGGCAGCCGGAGCGGTTCGGGTGACTTTCGCGACCCGGGTCGAGCAGCGGGTGCAGCGCGCGAGGAGGTAGCCGGATGAGCGATTCGATTTACGACGGGACCCCGAAGAATCGTCGCAAGGAGCGGAAGGCCGGTGACGCCGCCTTCATGACGGCGAACGAAAGGTTCAAGCGCGACTACTCCAGCTGGCTGTGGGGAAGCGTCATCGTCGCCACCTTCGCCCATTTCGCGCTCTTCAACTGGTTCCCGCAGCTCGAAGCCGCGGATCTGGGATCGGTCTCCGAAGAGATCATCTCGGTCGACCTTCCGCCGGAAGTGAAGATCCCGCCGCCGCCCGAGCAGATTGCCCGGCCTGCGACGCCTCGTGTTTCCGCGAACGTCGACATGGATGAGGACATCACGATCGCGCCGACCACGTTCGAGGACAATCCGGTCGAGAATCTGCCGCCGCCGCCCGCTGGCGCGGCGCCGGAAGACGTTCCTTCCTACATTCCACGCGATGTGGAGCCTCGCCTGAAGAACGGGCGGGACATCCAGAAACTGCTCCAGCGTCTCTATCCGTCGATGCTGCGGGAGGCGGGAATCAGCGGAGAAGTCACTCTCTGGGTGTTCGTTGATGAGAACGGCACGGCCGCGAAGTCACAGGTACAGAAGTCGAGCGGCTATCCCGCTTTCGACAATGCGGCGTCGCAGATCGTAGATCAGATGCAGTTCTCGCCGGCGATGAACCGGGACAAGCCGGTGGGTGTCTGGGTGGCCCAGAGGATCGATTTCAAGGTCACGAGCTGACGCCACGCAACACGGCAGCACCGCAACCGACAGGCCGGCCGTGGAGACACGGCCGGCCTGTTGCGTTCGCGGAGACCCCCCGCGCCCGCGGCCGCGTTGCCGCGACCGGTGACGGTCGGTAGACTCCCCGCCGTGAGCCACGAGGAGATTCAGGAGAGGGCCGCCCGGGTGCTTGACCGCGTCCGGCGGGCGGCCGAGCGGGCCGGGCGCGATCCGGCCGGGGTCGAAGTGTTGCCCATCACGAAGGGCCACCCGGAGTCCCTCGTGGAAGCTGTCGCGGCCGCCGGTTTCCACAGGATCGGGGAGAACCGGGTTGCCGAGGCCGAGACCAAACGGGCATCGCTCGCCGGATTGAATCTCGACTGGTTCATGGTGGGGCACGTGCAGCGGAACAAGGCCGCCCGGGTGGTACGCGTGTTCGACCGCATCGAGTCGGTCGACTCGGTCCGCCTGGCCTCGAAACTGTCCACCGAGGTGGAAAGGGCCGGTCTCGCGTCGCTTCCCGTGCTCGTCCAGGTGAACGCTTCCGGCGAGGGCTCGAACGGCGGTTTCCCGGTCGATGCCGGTTCCGCGGCCGTCGCGAAGCTCTGTGACCTTCCTGGGCTGAGGGTGGA
>JARRPA010000096.1:13668-15179 GCA_037383305.1 Gemmatimonadota bacterium
GATGACGAGGGCGACGTTCTTGGACGATGAGGAAAAGCTGAGTACCTTCTTTGGCGGAACACGGTAACTGAACGAGCGGTGCCTCCGCGAGATCCCGGAGTACGACGGCACCGTGCTTTCGATGGGAATGAGCAACGATTTCGAGCTCGCGGTCGAGGAGGGCAGTACCGAGCTCCGACTGGGAACGATCCTCGTAGGGGAGAGACCGGGCCGATGATCGACCTGACGCCTCTGGATGTGCGCAAGAAGAAGGAGGACTTCCGACGGGCCGTGCGCGGCTACGATCCCGCGCAGGTCGACGGATTTCTCGATCTCGTGGCCGATCGCCTCGAAGATCTCGTGAGTCGGGAGCTGCGTCTCCGCGAGCAGAACGAGATGCTGAAAGAGCAGCTGTCCGCCTTCCAGGAGAGAGAAAGGGCGCTGAACGAGGCGCTCGTGACGGCTCAGGAGCTTCGGGAGGAAGCACGGGCACAGGCGGAGAAGACGGCGGACCTGCGAGTTCGCGAAGCCGAGCGGCAGGCCCGGGAGATCCGACGGGAGGCCGAATCGGCAGTGCAGGGTGCACGCCGGGGTCTCGACGAACTCCGTGTGCGACGCTCCGGATTCCTGCGCTCGCTCCGCACCACGATCGAGCACTTCCTCGCCGAAGTCGACGAAGAGGAGAAGCGCGGATTCGCGGGATTGGAATCCGGTGCAGGGGATGAAGAGGCGAAGACCAGCCAGGAGAAGCAGGACGGCGCCACGGGCGTGGCCGGCACGGAGGAATGGACCGAAGATCCATCGGAAGGCGCGGATCCCGATCCGGACCGGCCGTATGAACCGCATACCGGGGGCTGAGACGGACGATGGCGTACCGCGAACTCACCGAGCCGATCGAGGCGCTCGAACAGGAGATCCTCGCGATCTGGGAGCAGGAGGGGACCTTCGAGCGTTCGCTGGCCCAGCGGAAGGGTGCGCCGGAATTCGTGTTCTACGAAGGACCTCCGACGGCCAATGGTCGGCCGGGCGTCCACCACGTGCTCGCCCGCACGATCAAGGACACCGTGGCTCGATACCGGGCGATGACCGGTAGCCACGTCACGCGCATCGCCGGTTGGGACACCCACGGGCTTCCGGTGGAGATCGAGGCGGAGAAGCGGCTCGGGATCTCCGGCAAACCCGAGATCGAGAAGATCGGTGTGGAGGCCTTCAATCGCGTTTGCCGGGAGAATGTCTTCACGTACAAAGAGGACTGGGAGCGACTGTCACGCCGGATCGGCTACTGGTTGGACTACGATGATCCGTACGTGACCTTCCTGCCGGAGTATATCGAATCGGTCTGGTGGGCCCTGTCGGAAATTGAACGCAAGGGCCTTCTCTACCGGGGTTTCAAGGTGCTCCCTTATTGTCCGCGGTGCGGAACCGGGCTTTCGAGCCATGAAGTTGCTCAGGGATACGAAGACCGTTCCGATCCCTCAGTGACGGTGAGATTCCCGGTCGTGGGCGAAGACGATCGCAGTCTCCTGGTCTGG
>JARRPA010000097.1:0-7169 GCA_037383305.1 Gemmatimonadota bacterium
CGCCGCCGGCCTCGAGCAGGCGATCGAGCGGATCCCGGAACTCCGGGAAGAATTCTGGGAGAACGCCGCCGTGGTCGGAAGCGGCGACACGATCAACCAGGTGCTCGAGCGGGCCGGAAGGGTGGCGGACTTCCTCGAGCTCGGCGAGCTGATGTGCCGGGATGCGCTGGCCCGTGAGGAATCCTGCGGTGGCCATTTCCGGCTGGAACATCAGACACCCGAAGGCGAGGCGAAACGGGACGACGAGCACTTCCAGCACGTCACCGTGTGGGAATACAAAGGGGATGCCACGGCGCCGGCCGAACACCGGGAGCCCCTCGAGTTCGAATACGTGCCCCCGACTCAGCGGAGCTACAAATAATGGCGACGAGCACGATGAAACTGAAGCTGCACGTCTGGCGTCAGGCGTCGCCTGAGGCCCGAGGTCGCTTCGTGACCTACGAGGCCGACGCGAACGAGCACATGTCGTTCCTCGAGATGCTGGATGTGCTCAACGAGAGTCTGGAGTCGCGGGGCGAGGAGCCGATCGTCTTCGACCACGATTGCCGCGAGGGAATCTGCGGGACCTGTGGCATGGTGATCAACGGTCGGCCACATGGGCCCTGGGAGCGCACGACCGTCTGCCAGCTCCACATGCGCGAATACCGCGACGGGGACCAGATCTGGATCGAACCCTGGCGGGCAAAAGGATTCCCGGTCGTCAAGGATCTGTTCGTGGATCGCAGCGCGTTCGACCGGATCCTTCAGGCCGGAGGCTTCATCTCGGTCAACGCCGGCGGCGCTCCGGACGCGAACGCCATCCTGGTGAAGCACGATGCCGCGGAGGAGTCGATGGACGCCGCCGCCTGCATCGGCTGCGGAGCCTGTGTCGCTGCCTGTCCCAATGCTTCTGCGATGCTGTTCACGGGCGCGAAGATCGCGCACCTGAACCGACTTCCGCAGGGTCAGCCAGAGCGCTACGATCGGGCTCTGGAGATGATTCTGCAGATGGAGGCGGAGGCGTTCGGCAGTTGCACGAACCACGGTGCCTGCTCAGAGGCGTGTCCGAAGGGAATCGAGCTGGACGTCATCGCGATGCTGAACCGGGACTACCTGGCGGCGGTCGTGAAAGCTGGCTGAGTCCGGTCGGGACGTGGGCCTGCTGACCTGGATCGCACTCGGTGGGGCGCTGGGCGCGCTCGCCCGGTACGGTCTCTCCGGATGGGTCCAGGGGGGCGCGGCCGGGACCTTCCCCTGGGGGACGATGGTCGTGAACGTTCTCGGCTGTTTCCTGCTCGGCTTCGCGTTCCGACTTCTCCAGCTGTCCACGCTTCCCCCGGCGCTGCGGGCCGCGGTGACGGTAGGGTTCCTGGGGGCGTTCACCACCTTCAGCACGTTCAGTCTCGAGGCGGTGGGGCTGCTCCAGGAGGAGCGATGGGCTCGGGCCGCCGGGTACGTCGGAGGCAGCGTGGCGCTCGGTTTCGCTGCCCTGGTCCTCGGAATCTGGTTCGCCGCCGCTCTGCATCGGCCGGGCAACGTGCCATGACGGGAGTGCGGGGATGACGATGGAGTTCGCGGGTGAGCGCACCCTGATGCGGGTGTTCATCGGGGAGAGCGATCGCTGCCATTCGGGAAAGCACCGGGGCAAGCCGCTGTACGAGGGGATTCTTCTCAGCCTCCGGGAGCGGGGATTCGCCGGCGCCACCGTGGTGCGCGGGATCGCCGGATTCGGGGCCAGCGCCAGGATCCATACGGCGAAAGTGCTCCGGCTCTCGCTGGATCTGCCGATCATCGTGGAAGTCGTCGAAACCGAGGAGCGGATTCAGGAGGTGCTTCCCGAGCTCGAGGGAATGATCGGCGGCGGACTGATCACCCTCGAGAAGGCGCGGGTGGTTCTCTATCGGCCGGCGGCAGGCGGAGACGGGGGAGACTGAAACCGTGTCCGCGGCAGGAGACCGTCCGGGAACGCTGACGGCACGGATGCGTGAGGCGGCCGAACCGATCTGGAACGCCCAGCTGGAGCACCCGTTCGTGCGCGGGATCGCTCGCGGGAGTCTGGATCCCGTGGTGTTCGAGCGCTGGGTCCGCCAGGACTACCTGTACCTCGTCGAATATGCACGGGTATTCGCCTGGGCCGCCGCGAAGTCAGATCGGCTCGAGTCGATGGGCTGGTTCGCGAGAGTGCTGGAGTTGACCCTCAACACCGAGATGGCGCTGCACCGCGAGTATGCCGAGAAGTTCGGGATCACGGAGGCGGACCTCGAGGCGGAGGAGATGTGGCCGACGACCCGGGCCTACGCGGACTTTCTCGTGCGAACAGCCGCCGATGGCGACATGGCGGACCTGCTGGCGGCGCTGCTGCCCTGCGCCTGGGGCTACGCCTGGCTCGGAGCACGGCTGGCGGCGCACGCAGGGCCGTCCGATGAGCGTTATGCGGAGTGGATACGCCTGTATGGCTCCGACGAGTTCCGGGAAGCGGCCGACTGGCTGCGAAAGGAGCTGGAGCGCGTCGCGGTCGGGGCTGCGGAGCCGAAGAAGGAACGGCTGATCGAGCTGTTCCTGCTGTCGTGCCGATACGAAGATCGATTCTGGGAGATGTGCTGGACAGGAGAGAGCTGGTAGATCGAGGCCCGAGCCGGCCGGAAGCCGGTGGCCGGAAGACTCGAGAGAGGAGAAGCACGGCATGGCGGGAGGAGGCACGAAAGCGGTGGTCGCGGCCATGGTCGCCAACGCGATCATCGCGGTGGCGAAGTTCACCGCCGCCGCGATCACGGGCAGTTCGGCGATGCTTTCGGAGGGAATTCACTCGGTGGCGGACTCCGGAAACCAGGCTCTCCTTCTTCTCGGGAACCGCCGAAGTCACCGACCGCCGGACCGACGTCACCCGTTCGGCTATGGACAGGAGTTGTATTTCTGGAGCTTGATCGTCGCCATGATCCTCTTCGGGCTGGGCGGGGGATTCAGCATCTATGAGGGGATCGCGCATCTGGGCCATCCGGAGGTGCCGGCAGATCCGATCTGGATCTATTCGGTGCTCGGCGTGGCCTTCGTAGTGGAGGCCTTCGCCCTGCGGGTCGCTCTCGGCGAACTGGGCGGGAAGGGGAGCGGCCGGAGTCTCTGGACTCGGCTGCGCGACTGCAGCGACCCCCGGGTGTTCGTGCCGGTGGCAGAAGACCTCGCCGCGCTCGTCGGCGTCGTGGTCGCATTCCTCGGCGTCTTTCTGGCCCGGACATTCAATCTGCCCGTGCTGGATGGCGCCGCTTCGATCGTGATCGGGATCATACTGGCGCTGGTGGCCGTGTTTCTCGGTTACGAGACCCGGGCGCTCCTCGTCGGAGAGACCATCTCGGACGGCCTGCGCCGGAGCATTCGCACGATCGTCGACGAGGATGCGGACGTGTCCCGGGCGGTCAGGATGGCGGGCGTCCACCTCGGGCCCGACGAGATCCTGTTGAACCTGGGCGTTCGCTTTCAGCCCGATATCGACGCGGAAACGGTGGCGGGCGCCGTGGAGCGGATCGAAAAGAAGATTCGTGCGCTGGATCCCCGGGTGACTCGGGTCTTCATCGAGCCCGAGATCGCCGGGGACCCGGGAGGTCTGAACGTTCCGTACTAGTCGCGACCACCCTGCGTCGCATCCCGGGCAGGAAGCTCGACGCGGAAACGCACCACGCTCTGCACGTCGTACTCGTCTCTGACGGTGGCGAGCACCTCGCTCCGGGTGAAGATCGGGGCCGGATAGGGGCTGAACCCTTCGGGCGTCTTCACGGCGCCCAGGTAGCTTCCGTCCTCGTCGAACACGTCGTAGACGACCGGCTCGTGCCATTCGTTCGGAATCGCGTCAGCGTCTGTGGGATCGTACTCCGGGTCCTCCCTGCGGACGCCCGGCTGCGACACCTGGAGCCACACGGTACCGTCCTCCCCCGCCTGAATGTCCCGGTAGGGCGGCTTCTGATCGGGAATCGGCGGTCCGTCCCACTTCCAGGCCGGATCGGTCTGCCGCATGTCCCGAGTGGCGAACGCCTCCTCCTCCCGCTTCTCGCCCCCCGCCACCGGGACCGGCTCGTATTCCTTGACGATCCGGACCGGTCCGTCCGGCTTCAACAGGGTCAGCTCGTAGTCGGTGCTGATGCCGTGAATGAAGTATCCGTACGGGCTCAGCGCCGTGTCCTCCGAGGGGCTGAACGGGACACCGTTCACGGAGACGTTCATTCCGCCATCGCCGGTCTCCCGGCGTGCCTCGATTCGCGGTCCCTCATAGCCCGTATCGGGCACTTCGAGCGTGTCGCCGGGCGTGCCGTCGGGCAGGATCTGGACGAGCCCGGCACGCCAGTCCCGCACGTCCGCCTCGACATCGAGCAGGATGAGGGAATAGGCCCGATCCAGCGTGTCCACGACCATCCGGTTGGACGTATTGAAACCGCCTCGGATCCGCCATTCGTCGAGCGGCTCGCCCTGCGGACCGTAGACCTGAATCCGGGCATTGGCCGGATCCCGAAGGAGTACCCGGCCGTCGGAGAGAATCGCGAGACCGCCATCGGGCCGCTCGTACTCGCCCGGTCCCCCGCCCGCCCGGCCGAAGGTGGTCCGATACGTACCATCGGCCTCGTAGACACGCAGGGCCGGAACCTGTCGATCCACGACGAAGATCGTCCCATCGTCGCCCAGCGCCAGGGAGTAGACCTGGCCGAAGGTGTACTCCTCCGGTCCTTCCAGCATGCCGATCGACACCTCGGGTACGAGCACCGCCGTGTCGCCCCAGACGCTGCCCGAAATCGTGTGAACGATGATCGTGTCGCCGATCGTGTCGTAGGCGGCTTCCCAGGTGAGAGCGTTCTCGGAACTCGCATCATCCGAACAGCCGCATGTCACGAAGGCCAGGAGAAGAAGGGCGAGCTTCGATCGTACCGTTCGGGTGTGGCTCATTCCGCGCAAGCTCCGCAAGAGAGTGGCTCGGGCGTGACGGCGAGCGGTTCGACGCGACCCATGCCCGATCGTTGGACGCCCCGGGTGATTCGAAGGTTGGCTCAGGACTCCCGTCATGCAACAAAGCGTGCGCGATTTTCGGCAACACGTACCGGGCCGAGTGGCTCTGTGCGCCCTGTGGAGCCGAGCCGGCCGGGACGGAATCCCGGCTTCCGCATAAACCCTCTTGAGGGCGACGCAGCAGAAGACGCTGCCGCGGAGGGCCGTGGCGTGCGGCGAGAGGGGAAAGAGCGAAAGGGTGCCGACGTTGAACGGCGACAATCGCCGACCGTAGATTCGAGTCGGTATCGATGGGCACCTCGAGGACTACCCACGGAAAGGCCGACAGCCGATGGCTAAGAACAGCTCCTTCGACGTGAGCACGGGCGTGGACCTGCAGGAGGTGGACAACGCGGTCAATCAGGCCCGGAAGGAGGTGGCGCAGCGGTACGACTTCAAGGGGACCAGGTGCACGTTGGAATTCGATCGCGCTGCAGCGTCCGTGGCGCTGGACGCGGATGACACGTATCGCCTCCAGGCGCTGCGCCAGATCCTCCGTGAGAAGCTCGCCGGTCGGAAGGTGCCGCTGAAGAACCTGGACGAGAAAGCGATCGAGGAGGGCTCCCTGGGCCGAGCGAGGCAGACCATCGAATTCCGGCAGGGCATCGACCAGGAGACCGCCAAGAAAATCTCGAAGGCGATTCGAGATCAGTCGTTCAAGAAGGTCCAGGTTCAGATTCAGGGAGATGAGCTGCGTGTGATCGCTCCTTCGCGGGACACGCTTCAGGAGGTGATGGCCTTCCTCCGCGGTGAGGACTATGGCGTGGAGCTGAATTTCGGGAACTATCGGTGACCGACTGGCGCCCCTGAACGACGCACACGCAGGAAGCGGAGCGCGGTGTACCTTCTTGGCAGGTTTCTGGAGCGGCTGATACGGAAGGGTGAGTTGACGCTCATCACGTCAGATGGGCACGAGCGCATCTTCGGAGGACGCGAGCCCGGCCCCCGGGTCGCGATCCGGCTGCATGAGAGAACCCTGCCGCGGAAGCTCTTCTTCAAGCCGGAGCTGGCGGCGNNNCGCTCACCATCGAGCAGGGGACGCTGCGCGAGTTCTTCGATCTGATCACGGGGAACATGGGATGGCAGCCGGACAATCCCCTGAATGCTCAGAACGCTCGCGTCCGACGCGTGCGCAACTTTTTCTCGCAATACGACACATCCGCGACGGCCCGGCGCAGCGTGGCGCACCATTACGACCTGTCCAACGAGCTCTTCCGGCGATTCCTGGATGAGGAGATGCAATACTCCTGCGCGTACTTCACGCCTGAGAATCGCGAGCGGGACCTCGAGCGCGCGCAGCGCGACAAGTCGAGACTCACCGCGGCGAAGCTGCTGCTGCAGCCAGGGCAGAAGGTCCTGGATATCGGCTGCGGTTGGGGCGCCCTGGCTCTGCACCTGCACAGGTATTTCGAGGTGGATGTGACCGGGATCACGATCTCCGAGCAGCAGCACGCCCTCGCCTGCGAGCGGGTTTCCGAGGCGGGCGCCGGGCAGCACGTTCGAATCCATCTGCGAGACTACCGGGAGATCGAGGGGGCGTTCGATCGGGTCGTGTCGATCGGCATGTTCGAGCATGTCGGTCTCCCCCACCACGTGCGGTTCTTCCAGGCCGTACGCGACCGCCTGAAGCCGGACGGGATCGCGCTCGTGCATACGATCGGGCGGGCCGACGGCCCGGGGATCACCGACGACTGGACGGCCAAGTACATCTTCCCGAAGGGCTACGTGCCCGCACTGTCGGAGATCATGAAGTCGGTCGAGCGGGCGGGTCTGTATGTCACCGACATCGAGGTCCTCCGCCTGCACTACGCGTATACGCTGGAGGAATGGCAGCGGCGGTTCCGCGAGAGGCGCGAGGAGATCGCCCGAATGCACGACGAGCGGTTCTGCCGCATGTTCGAATGGTACCTGGCGGCCAGTGAGCACGCCTTTCACAACATGGGGCACGTGGTGTTTCAGATTCAGCTGGCTCGAAGGCAGGACACCGTGCCGCTGACCCGGGACTATCTGTGCGAGGAGCGCGAATGTCGAGAAGAGAGGTGAGGAAGGACGCCGCCGGAACGCGGGCGATCGCCCGGGAAATGGACGGCGATGAACGGCTCGCGGCTCCTTTCGCGGCCTTTGGGCTCGACTCAGGGAGCGGCCGATAAAGGCCCGGGTTCTGG
>JARRPA010000098.1:0-9337 GCA_037383305.1 Gemmatimonadota bacterium
CGGCCAAACCTCTGACGGTACCCCCCAATTTCTATTATTTTCACTTTCCGGCCATGATTCTGATTCTTTACAGTTTTCGCTATTTTATCTTCATGAACAAAGATGGTTTCTTTCGAAGATGGCAGGGGGGGTGGCTTTTTGGGGCCTATGTGATCTATCTGGTCCTGCAATATTATTTCAACATCGGCGATGGCGTGGGATAGCAGGTGTCATCAATCATCGTCATGGCAGTCATGGCAGCTTGCAGGGCCGTTGCCGTAAGTCCGGTTCAATGTGTGGCATTGATTGCAAACAGTTGCGTGGATCGAATATCTTCTGTGATCTTCATTGTTCCCATGATTCCAGCCCGTGCCGGGCGGCGTTCGCGCCCATGCTCACGTGGTCCTCCTGGTTCGCGCTCGAAGGGATCGAGTCGACGCTGTCCGGGTGCGCCAGCGTCTTGTTCTCCGACACGAGCGCGGCCGCCGTGTACTGCCCGAGCATCAGTCCGCTGTCGAGGCCCGGGTTCGCCACGAGCATGGAGGGAAGTCCGGCGTTCAGCTCCGGGGTCAGGAGCCGGAAGCAGCGCCGCTCGCTGATGCTGGCGACTTCCGCGATGACGATTCCCAGAAGATCGTGCCAGAAAGCCAGTCCCTGGCCGTGGAAGTTGCCGCCGCTGATCGCCCTTCCACCGCCGTCGGCCTCCGGGAACACCAGGGGATTGTCACTCGTCCCCATCAGAAGACCCTCGAGGCGGCTTCGCACGAAGGCGACCGCATCGCGCGCCGGACCGTGCACCTGCGGGACGCATCGCAGACTGTAGGCGTCCTGGACTCGGTCCGGGTCCGAGTCGATGAGCCGGCTGCCATAGATGAGAGCCCGAATCTTCGCCGCCGCATCGGCCTGAACCTTCTGTCCGTTCGCCTCGTGCAGAAGCGGATGAAACGCGGACGAGAGGGCAAGCAACGCCTCCATGGAGAGCGCCGCCGCGATGTCGGCGTGTGCCAGGAGCCGTTCCGCTTCCTGCACGGCGAGAGCCCCCGCCGCCAGCATGAACGTCGTGCCGTTGGTCAGTGCCAGTCCTTCCTTGGGCCCGGGGACCAGCCTCGGAATTCCGGCGGCCTCCATCGCGTCGGCGCCCGGCATCAGACGACCGTCGAACCAGGCCCGGCCGCTGTGGTCGTCCCGGTCCGATCCGTCGGGCTCGCGAGTCAGCACCAGCGCGATGTGCGCCAGTGGTGCCAGATCGCCGCTGGCGCCGAGCGAGCCCTTGGAGGGCACGAAGGGCGTCACGCCGCGATTCAGCATCCGGATCAACGTCTCGGCCAGCTCCGGTCTCACGCCGGACAGCCCGCAAGCGAGAGTGCTCGCGCGAATCGCCATCATCGCGCGAACCAGCGGCTCCGGGAGCGGCTCTCCCGAACCCGCGCAGCATTTCAGGATCACGTTGCGGGAGAGCCGGCTCGCATCGGCGGCGGGAATGCTCGTGCTCGCAAGCGAACCGAAGCCCGTATTGACGCCGTAGATCGTTCGCGTTCCTTCCTCCACGGCGGCCTCCACCCAGGCGAGGCTGCGCTGCATGCGCTCCCGCGCCTCCGCCGGAAGCGGGGCGATCTTCGCGCCCCGTCGGGCGATCGCGACGACATCCTCTATGCTGAGACCTTTGCCCGTGATCGTGATCATCGACCGTCTCGCGGTACGGGAATGGAAAGCGCGCGGATCCTTCGCCGGGTCCGACTCCCCGCCGGCGTCCGGAAACTATGCAGGCTCACGGGGGGGAGCCAGACGGAAGGCCGGCATTGCGCGGGGCGCAGACAGCAGCCACGATGACGGTCGTACGGACAAATCCGCCTTCCGAGCAACGCACGAGGAAGATATGCAGCAGATCGGACCGGTCATCTCCAGCTACGGCATCGAGAACCACGGCATCTCGGGTGCGAGCATCGTACGCTGGAACTACACGACGCCCGCCCTCTACGAACACGCGATCCGGGCGAACGAGGCCCTCCTCGCCAACGGCCCGCTTGTCGTGAGGACCGGAGACCATACGGGACGGTCACCCCTCGACAAGTTCGTCGTAGAGGAGCCGAGTTCGCAGACCCGCATCTGGTGGGGCGACGTCAACCGACCCTACCCGCAGGAGAAGTTCGTCGATCTTCACCGCCGTATGCTGGCCTACCTGCAGGGTCGCGGGATCTTCGTCCAGGACCTGTGGGCCGGCGCGGATCCCGAGTACCGGATCCCGATCCGGGTGATCACCGAAAACGCGTGGCACAGTCTCTTTTCAAGGAACATGTTCCTTCGGCCCCCGCACAGCGCGCTCGGCGATCACGAACCGGACTTCACCATCCTGCAGTGTCCGGGATTTCACGCCGACCCGATGATCGACCCGACGAACTCGACCGTATTCATCATCCTGGACCTCGGTCACCGCATGGTCCTGATCGGAGGCACCAGCTACGCGGGTGAGATCAAGAAGTCGATCTTCACCGTGATGAATTACCTGCTGCCGCTTTCGGACGTCCTTCCGATGCACTGCTCGGCCAACGTGGGGGCCGGGAGCGACACGGCCGTCTTCTTCGGGTTGTCGGGGACCGGCAAGACGACCCTGTCGGCCGATCCGGAGCGGACACTGATCGGGGACGACGAACACGGCTGGAGCGATCGAGGCGTGTTCAACTTCGAGGGCGGGTGCTATGCCAAGGCGATACGTCTTTCTGAGGAGGCCGAGCCGGAGATCTATTCCACCACGCGGCGTTTCGGCACCGTGCTGGAAAACGTGATGATCGACCCGGACACGCGCGAGCTGGATCTCGATGACGACTCGCTGACCGAGAACACGCGCGCCGCCTACCCGATCCACATGATCCCGAACGCTTCGGAGACGGGAATGGCGGGACATCCGAAGAACATCATCATGCTGACCGCGGATGCGTTCGGCGTGCTCCCTCCGATCTCGAAGATGACGGCGGAGCAGGCGATGTACCATTTCCTTTCGGGGTATACCGCGAAGCTGGCGGGCACCGAGAAGGGACTCGGCAGCGAACCGAAGGCGACCTTCAGCGCCTGCTTCGGCGCCCCGTTCATGGCGCTTCATCCCTCGGTCTACGCCGAGATGCTGGGCCGGAAGATCGCGAAGCACGAGGTGGACTGCTGGCTCGTCAATACCGGGTGGAGCGGTGGACCGTTCGGCGTCGGCGAGCGGATGAAGATCGCGCATACGAGAGCGATGGTCAGCGCCGCACTGGAGGGAAGCCTCGCTGAAGTCGAGACCCGGCCGGACCCGGTGTTCGGCGTGCACGTGCCGATCAACTGTCCCGGCGTACCATCCGAGGTTCTCGATCCGCGCAACACCTGGGCGGACAAGAACGCCTACGACCGGGCGGCACGTGTCCGAAGAGGTGCGGAAAGCCGGGCCGAAGACGGCGTGAAGGTGTGAGCGCTTCCGGCGCACGGCCACCAGGGCGCGCTCGCCGACGATCGAAGCTGTCCCCGAGGAGTCGCAGATGAGCGAGTTGATCCGCAGCGGTGCGCCGCGCATCGAGCTCAATTCGGCGACGACGGCATGGGAGCAGGAGCACACGGACATCCTGCGTCGCCGATCGGCGCTCGTCTTCTTCCTCCTGTCCGGACTTCTGTCGCTCCTCAACCTTCTGGATCTCTATGTCCTGCAAGCGGGCGCGGCCGTCACGTCCGAGGCCTCTCCCTGGTACTGGCCGCTGGAATGGCTGGTGCCGGGCGCTCTCGGGCTCGCCGGGCTCGTCGTCCTCCGCTGGCCCTCGACGACCGAGGGAATCGAGCGATTCGTCTGCTCCGTGGTCGTGCTCGGCATCCTCGTCAGCGCTTTCTCCGACGCGGCCTTTCTCGCCGGCATGGCACCCACGCGAACGAACGGGCTCGTTCTCTTCATCGCCGCCGTTCTCCCATGGCGGGTCCGCTACCAGGCGATCGCCGCGGGCGTGGCCGCGGTGGCGTACCCCCTGTTCGTGTTGATCACGGAGAGTGCCATGCCCTCCGTCGCGATGTCCTGGTCCCAGGTGAGCGAACCGTACCGCGACCGAGCCGTCCAGGGAGCCCTGGGAGCCGCGCTCGTCGCCGGCGCGTCGGTGATCGTGAGCTGGTCGCTGTACTCCGTCCGGCGGGAGCTTCGCAAGGCGCAGAAGCTGGGCAACTACGTGATACAGAGAGACCTCGGCAAGGGAGGCCGGGGGGAGGTGTACGTGGCGGAGCACGCGCTGATCCGGCGACCCACGGCCCTGAAAGTGATGAAGTCGGATCCGTCTCGGAGTGCCGAGCTGATCGGGCGATTCGAGCGTGAAGTCCAGCTTTCCGCGAATCTCACTCACCCGAACACGATCACCGTCTACGACTTCGGGCGCGCCGCGGATGCTCACACGTTCTACTATGCCATGGAGTACCTCGAAGGGATGGATCTGCAGAAGATGGTCGATCGGTACGGTCCCCTGCCCCCGGATCGCGCCTGCTACATCCTTACCCAGATCTGCGGATCCCTGGGCGAGGCACATCGTGCCGGCATCCTGCACCGCGACGTGAAGCCCTCGAACATCTTTCTCACCGAACGGGGCGGGCTGTACGATTTCGTGAAGGTGCTCGACTTCGGGCTCGCGAAGGACCTCGGACCGGAGGATGACGCGTCGCTTACGCGGGCCGGACAGGTATTCGGCACTCCCCTGTACATCGCGCCCGAGCTCGCCCGAAACCAGGGCTCGGTAGCCGGGAGCGCCGACCTCTACAGCCTCGGCTGCGTGGCCTGTTTCATGCTCACGGGATCCCCGCCCTTCGAAGGAAGCAGTCCATACGATGTCGTCTCCAAACACATGAACGCGGAGCCTGCGGCTCCTTCCGAAGTCGCCTCGCAGCCGATTCCGCCCGAGCTCGATGCGGTGGTTCTGCGCTGCCTCGCCAAGACACCCGAGGACCGATTCGAAGACATGGCGGCCCTCGCCGACGCAATAGACGCAATCGAATTCGATCCGCCCTGGTCGTCGGAACGGGCGCGGGACTGGTGGCTGGCGCATCCGCCTTCGACCGGCGATTGAAGCGACGATGAATCGAGAGGCCCTGCTGGACCGTGCTCTCGACCATGGCGAGTTCGACCTCCTGGTCGTCGGCGGCGGGGCCACCGGACTCGGGGTCGCGGTCGAGGCGGCCTCGCGGGGATACGACACCCTGCTGCTGGAACAGGCCGACTTCGCTCAGGGCACGTCCAGCCGTAGCACGAAGCTCGCCCACGGCGGCGTCCGGTATCTGAGGCAGGGTAATATCTCGCTCGTGCTCGAGGCCCTTCACGAGCGGGGGCTGCTGATTCGCAACGCTCCCCACCTCGTGCACCACCTCGGCTTCGTCGTGCCGCTGTACGACTGGTGGGAAGGGCCCTTCTACGGGGTCGGGCTCAAGGTCTACGATGTGATGGCCGGTCGGCTGGGTCTCGGCCCGTCGGAGAATCTCTCGCCGGCGGAGACGCTCGAGCGGATCCCGACCATCGAGCCCGAGGGCCTTCGCGGCGGCGTGATCTACTTCGACGGCCAGTTCGACGACGCCCGGCTCGCCGTGACGCTGGCCCGCACCGCCGACGACCTCGGCGCGATCGTCCTCAATCACATCGCGGTGACGGGGATCGAACATGAGGGCGGCCTGGCTCGCTCGGTCACGGCGCGGGATGCGCTGACCGGCCGGGAGTACCGGTTCCGGGCTCGGGGGATCGTCAACGCAGCGGGGGTCTTCACGGACTCGATCCGGAACCTCGACGATCCGACCGCGGACCCGATCCTCCGGCCGAGCCAGGGAGTCCACATCGTCCTCGACCGCTCGTTCCTTCCGGGGGACAGCGCGATCATGGTCCCCGAGACCGATGATGGCCGCGTGCTCTTCGCAGTCCCCTGGCACGATCGGGTGATCGTCGGCACCACCGACACGCCGGTACCGGAAGCGACCCTCGAGCCGAGGCCGCTCGAACAGGAGATCGAGTTTCTGCTGACCCACGCGGTGCGATACCTGACGAAGGACCCGACACCTGCCGACGTGCTCAGCTGCTTCGCCGGGCTGCGCCCGCTCGTAAGCGTGGGGCGGGACCGCGATACGGCCGAGCTGTCGCGAGACCACACGGTGCTCGTTTCGCCGTCGGGGCTCGTGACGATCACCGGCGGAAAGTGGACGACATACCGCCGGATGGGCGAAGACTGCGTGAATCAGGCGGCGCAGGTGGCGGGCCTCGAGCGGCGGCCCAGCCGCACGGAGAATATGAAGCTGCACGGCTGGGATCAGGAGCTCGACCCCTCCGACCCGCAGTCGGTGTACGGAACGGACATCCGATCGCTGCAGGTGATGATCCGATCGCGGCCGGAGCTCAATGAACGGTTGCACCCGGCCCTTCCCTACAAGCGCTGCGAGGTCGTCTGGGCGGTGCGCGAGGAGATGGCGCGGCGGGTGGAAGATGTCCTGGCCCGTCGCACTCGGGCGCTGCTTCTGGATGCCCGGGCCAGTGTCGAAGCCGCGCCGGTCGTCGCCCGACTGATGGCCGACGAACTCGGACGGGACCCGGAATGGATCGAGAGCGAAACCGCCGCGTTTTCGGCTCTGGCGGAGGGATATCTGCCGGCCTGAGCCGCGTCCGGACACCCCACTCATGGGTCCGTTCGTACTATTGCGGCCAGGAACCCGTTCCCCCCATTTCCCTGTGCAGACGCAGTGTATTCAGATCCCGCGACTCCCGATGACAGGAAGCGGGTGAGCGGGGCGCAACGACGTGGAGTCCCCCCATGGACGCGCTGCTCCTTTCCCGGATCCAGTTCGCGCTCACCGTCGGATTTCACTTCCTCTTTCCGCCTCTTACGATCGGGCTCGCGTGGCTGCTTCTGATCGTCGAGACAAGATCCTGGCGCACCGGTGATCCGGAGTGGGAGGAGATGGGGAAGCTCTTCGGAAAGCTCTTCGCCCTGACCTTCGCGGTCGGTGTCGCCACCGGAATCCTGATGGAGTTCCAGTTCGGCACCAACTGGTCGCGCTACTCTAAGTTCGTGGGCGACATCTTCGGCGCGCCGCTCGCCGCCGAGGGAGTCTTCGCCTTCTTCCTCGAGTCGACGTTTCTCGGGCTCTACCTGTTCGGCCGAAACCGGGTGCCCAGAGGAGTGCACTGGTTCTCGATGCTGATGGTCGCCGTCGGGGCCACGATCTCCGCCTTCTGGATCATCGTCGCGAACTCCTGGCAGCAGACACCGGCCGGCTACGCGATCCGGAACGGCCGCGCGGAACTCACCGGCTTCCGGGAGGCGGTGTTCAACCCCTCCACCCTGCCCCGTTACACGCACACGATCCTGGCCTGCCTCATAGCCGGGGCGTTCCTGATGGCCGCGGTCGGCGCGTACCGGTTGCTGCGGGACCGGGAAGACGAGATCGGTCGCCGGGCGATCCGTCTCGCCGTCCCCTGGGGACTCGTCGCCTCGATCCTGGTGGCGTTTCCCTTCGGCCACTGGCACGCACGGCAGGTAGCCGAGACGCAACCCGAGAAGTTCGCGGCGATGGAAGGACTCTACTCGAGCACGACGGGGGCTCCCCTCGTCCTGTTCGGCCTCGTGAAGCAGGACCCGCCCCGGCTGCACGCGGAGATCGAGATCCCGGGCCTGCTGAGCTGGCTCGCGTTCGGCGATCCGGGCGCACCCGTCCGGGGGATCGACGAGTTTCCGGAGGAAGACCATCCGCCGGTGTGGACGACCTTCGTCTCTTTTCACAACATGGTGATTCTCGGTCTCGCGTTCATCGGCCTCATCGCGCTGCTCAACGGCCTGCTCGGCTGGCTCGGCACCCTCGTCGGCCTGGAGGGACTCTCCCTGCAGCTGCTGCTCGGCACGCTGTTCCGCCCGCTGGCCTTTCTCCTCGGGGTCCCCTGGGACGAGGCTGTGATCGCAGGCAACCTCATCGGCCAGAAGCTGGTGCTCAACGAGTTCGTGGCCTACGCCGCCTTCTCCGGGGACAAGGCCGAGCTCGGCGCGCATGCACAGGCAGTGGTGACCTTCGCCCTTTGCGGCTTCGCCAACTTCTCCTCCATCGCCATCCTGCTCGGCGGCATCGGCACCCTGGCGCCGGGTCGCCGTGCCGAGGTCGCGGAACTCGGCCTGCGCGCCGTCCTCGCCGGCTTCCTCGCCAACCTCATGAGCGCGGCCATCGCCGGAGTCTTCCTCTCCCTCGGCGGAGCGCGGCGCGCTTGGTGGTCCGGGTCCTGCCCGCTATGCTATTGGCATGTGGAAATTTCACGGCCAGAAGCGCCCCGGCTTCGCCATCGAGCCCGGCCCGGGCCAGGAGTCGGTCTGGGACTACCCCCGGCCGCCGGTGGCGAAGCCGAGCACGCGCACCGTCGAGGTCTGGTTCGGCGACGCCCGCCTGTGCCGCAGCAGCGCCGCGATTCGCGTGCTGGAGACGGCGAGCCCGCCGACCTGGTACCTGCCGCCGGAGGACATCGACCTCAGGGCACTGGAGGTGGTGCCCGGCAGCTCCTTCTGCGAGTGGAAGGGCGCGGCGACCTACTGGGGCCTGCGCGCGGATCCGGAACGGGGCGCCGTGGGCTGGAGCTACGACGACCCGTCGGAGCGTTTCCACAGCCTCGCCGGCTACCTCGCCTTCTACCCGGGCCGTATCGACTGCTTCGTCGATGGCGAGCGGGTCCGGCCGCAGCCCGGCAGCTTCTACGGGGGCTGGATGACCGACGACATCGTCGGTCCGGTGAAGGGCGAGGCCGGCACCGGCGGCTGGTAGGCCGCCGCCAGCGGTACCCCCACCGCCGCGTAGAGCCGCTCCCGGATCAGGTCCGAGAGCCGGTCCATGGTTTCCGGCCGCTTGGGGTGCACGTGATCGCCGGGCGTCCACAGTACCTCCGCCGCGGGCGGCAGCATGGCATGGAGGGCACGGACGGCGCTTTCGGGCAGCGACTCGTCGGCGTCGGCGCTCACCACGACCAGCGGCCGCGGCAGGTAGCGCGGCACCCAGCGGCCCGGGCGCAGGTGGTGGGCGCCGGCGATGGTGGCGAGGAGCTTTCCGGTGGCCCGGCGCAGCCAGGGTGTCGGCAGCCGGCCCTCGAGGCCGTAGCTGATTACCGACGCCGGGTCCGCCAGTGACGATGGCGAGCTTGGCATTGACCGCCGCGGCCACGGCCTCTCGCTGTGACGGCGAGAGCGCAAGTCCGGTGACCTGCTCGACCCACGGCAGGGCCCTGTTGGTGTCGATACTCACCCAGGGCGGTGGCGAGCGGCCGAGCCGGGCGATGCCGCGGGCGATGCCGACCTGGGCACTTTCCCACCGCTGTCCGATGTACCCGTGCTTGAGGCGGCCGGCGTCGACATCGTCG
>JARRPA010000099.1:0-5989 GCA_037383305.1 Gemmatimonadota bacterium
TCGAGAGGCGGGCGCATACCGGTCATCCCACCGGCTGCGGCTCCGGCTCGTGCAGCCAGTCGTATCCCATCTCTTCCAGTTGATCGGCCAGCTCCGGACCGCCCGTCTGGGCGATCCGCCCGTTCAGCATGACGTGCACGCGATCCGGCTTCAGATAGCCCAGGATCCGCTTGTAGTGGGTGATCAACAGCACGCCCATGCCGTCATCCTGTTCGCGCAGCCTGTTCACGCCCTCCGATACGATCCGCAGCGCGTCGATGTCGAGACCGCTGTCGGTCTCATCCATAAGCGCCAGCGAAGGCTGGAGAACCGCCATCTGAAGAATCTCGTTGCGCTTCTTCTCCCCGCCGCTGAAACCGTCGTTGACGTATCGCGCCGCGAAAGTCGGCTGGACCTTGAGCAGATCCAGCTTCTCGTTCAGGAGCTTCTGAAAGGCGAACACGTCGATGTCGCCCTCTTCTTCGCTCCTTCGGGCATTCAGCGATGTGCGGAGAAAGTTGGCGATCGAGACGCCCGGAATTTCCGCAGGATACTGGAACGCGAGAAAGAGCCCGGCTCGACTTCGCTCGTCCGGCTCGAGGTCGAGTATGCTCTCCCCGTCGAGCAGCACGTCACCCTCGCTCACTTCGTAGCCCGGGTGCCCCGCCACGACTTTTGCCAGCGTGCTCTTGCCCGAGCCGTTCGGGCCCATCAGCGCGTGCATTTCGCCGGGCCGGATCTCGAGGTCCACCCCGCGCAGGATCTCGGTGCCGCCATCCTCGACGCGAGCGTGGAGGTTCCGAATCTCGAGAAGTTTTTCAGACATTCCGTTCATGCTCCTGTGGTTTCCCGTCTGGCCCCGGAAAGGACCGACCAATCAAGAACGATTCTCGATAAGGACGATCAAAATACGCCCGTTGAGAACGAGTTTCAAGTATCGTCTCGTCGCGGCGTGCTGCGATGGACACCGGGTCCCTCTAGTTTGTTCCGGCTCGAGCGGCGAGTATCGCTGCCATGATCGATCGAACGCAGAGGCCGAACAGGCTAACTGACTGAATCGAGAAAAGATGAAGGCTGCATTCTTCCGAAGTCATGGCGGACCGGAGGTACTGGAGGTCGGCGAAGCGCCGGAGCCGGTCGTCGCGGTCGGGTCCGTGGTCATCGGCGTGCGCGCCGTGGCTCTCAACCACCTGGATCTCTGGGTCCGGAGGGGCATTCCGGGTCTCGAGCTCGATCTTCCGCACATCGGCGGCTCGGACGTAGCCGGTGTCATCGAAGAAGTCGGCCCCGACGTGACCGGATGGTCGAGGGGCGATCGCGTGGTCGTGAATCCGAGCCTCTGGTGCGGCGAATGCACTTTCTGCGAGCGGGGGGAGGAATCGCTCTGCCGCAGCTACCGGATCATCGGCGAGCACGTCAGCGGGGGAGCGGCGGAGCGACTTCGCGTGCCGGCAGCGAACCTCTACAGGATTCCCGATGGCCTGACATTCGAAACGGCGGCCGCCGCGCCCCTCGTATATCAGACCGCGTGGCGTGCCCTGAGCGGCCGAGCCGGGTTGATGAAAGGGGAGACGCTTCTCGTAACAGGCGGCTCCGGAGGCGTCGCCACCGCCGCGATCCAGATCGGCAAGCATCTCGGATCCCGGGTGCTGGTACTGACTTCCGGACGCGAGAACGTCTCGCGTTGCGAAGCCCTGGGCGCCGATCGGGCGTTCGATCGCCTCACGGAGTCGTTCGCGGATGAGGTTCGCCGAATGACCGGAGGCGCCGGCGCGGACGTCATCCTCGATTCCGTGGGCGAGGCTCTCTGGAACGACTGCCTCCGCTGTCTGGGGACGGATGGTCGCCTGGTGGTCTATGGAGCGACCACGGGCGCGGAAGTGAAGCTGAATCTCACGCACCTCTTCTGGAAACAACTGCAGATCATCGGTTCGACGATGGCTTCGCGCGAGCAGTTCGAGCAGGTCATGGACCTGGTCTCGGATGGAACGCTCGAGCCGGAGGTCGATTCCGTGAGACCCCTGACGGAGATCCGGACCGCGCACGAGGCCCTTGAGCGGGGGGAAGTATTCGGAAAGCTGGTGCTGGTCCCGTGAGAAGGCCCGCCACTGCAGGAATCCGGTCGGAGTGGCCGCGGATCATGGCTTCTGTCCTTGTCGCCGTCGCCATCGCCTCCTGCGGCCCCGAGCGGACTCCGGACGCCCGACCCGACGAAGAGGCAGCGGGATCCACCGGCAACGCAGCCGCTCCCTCTCCGAATCCCGGATCCGAAGTTCCGAGCGCGATGGAGCCGGAGGCGTCCCCGTTCCGCAATTTTCCGTTGCCCCCCGATCCCGCCTCGGGTGGCGAAGTCAGGCGCCATCCGGTCCGAATCGAGAACCCGGGCCCGGGCAGGTTCCTGGTCACGGCTTCGGCCGGAGCGGCTCCCGTGGTTCTCGATACGCTGGACGCCGGGGAGTCATATCGGGTCGATCTGAAGGCGCCCGCCGGGGCGCTGCGAATCCGATGGCGGTCGCTCGAAGGACGATCGTCCGGAGAAGTTCGAGTGCAGCCGCTCTCGGACCTGCAGGCCGACTCCGTGACGGTCGTGCGGCTCGAACCCGTGACACGGTCCGACTGACGCAGGCAGCCATGAAAGGTATGTCCGTCCCACGCCGCACCCGGCGGCTGTGGGGCCCGAGCCACACGCGCCTCTGCGCCAATCAGATTACATTCTCCCGTAACATCCTTTTTCATATTGTGTTATGTGATTGCACGAGGTCGTGCATCGAACTTGCGTGCCTTCCACCCCGGAGTCGGCGGCAACGCGGCAACGGACCAGGAGGTGCAGCATGTTTCGGAGCATTCCCATTTTCGCCATCGCGATGACGGCAGGCGTTGCCGCGATCTTCCTGTCCGGGTTCCGGCTCCCGGACGCGCCTTCGACCCGGGTGATGGTCGAACTCGACGCGGACGCGTGGTTCATTTGAGCGATCCGGTGACGGGAGCGGCGCTTCGGGAGGCGATCCGCAAGGATGTCGGCATCCGGCTCGACTCGATAGCGGATCGTCTCGAGGAAGAGATCGAAGACGCGCGGCACCCGGAAGAGATGGAACAGATTCTCACCGAAGCCCTGTCCGAGGCGACGAGAGTCTTCGCTCGTGGAATCCAGGCCCGCGTCCGTGAGTCGCGCCGCAGCCGCGACTGACTCGAACGCCCGGAGCGGCCCCGCGCGTGAGCGGGCGCGTTCCGGTTTCCCTCCCTGCGCGCTCTTCCCATCGCGTCCTTCCCCCCGTGAGTCGTAGCTTCCCTCGGCCGGAGGCCGGCGCGCAGGTGGGGGCACCCGATCGGGAACGCAATCGGAAGCATGGAAGCGGCACGAGAATTCGAACGGCTCGCGGACTGGCTGCGCGCGATCCTCCGTGACGGAAGGGTCGCTGCCCTTTTTCTCTTTCTCCTCCTCTCGCATTCCGTTCTCGATGCTCCGAAGGCGGATCCCGACATGTTCGCGCGCGTCGCCGTCGGCCGGCTGGTGGAACGAGACGGCGGTGTAAGTCACACCGATCCCTTTGCCTACACTCCGAAGCTGGACCGATGGGTGGATCACGAGTGGCTGTCGGGCGTCGTGTTCTGGCAGGCGGCCCGGACGGGAGGCGACACGGGTCTGCTGATCCTCGCCATGGCCTGCATGGCGGCTTCCCTCGTCCTCGTGGCGGAGGCGCAGCGGAAGTTGGCGCCTCCGGGGGCTCCGGTCCGGAGCTGGTTGTTCGCCTGCCTGCTGCCGCTTCCGTGGCTCTGGCGCAGCGTCGTTCGTTCCCAGGTCTTCACCTATCTGCTGCTGCCGGCTTTCCTGCTGGCGATGGCGGATTACCGCCGACGGGAGGATCCGAGGGCTCTCCTTCCCCTGCCTTTCCTGATGCTCTTCTGGGCCAATGCGCACGGGGGATTCGTCACGGGTCTCGGCCTGCTCGGGCTGTTCGCCCTGGTGGCCCTCTTCGACGGCCGGAGGTTCGCAGCTCCACTCTGGTTGGCTGCGGCGGGCTGCGCAGCGGTCACTCTGATCACGCCCTACGGCCTCGACTACTGGCGTTACCTCGCGGGCGCTCTGACGATGGAACGGGCCGCAATCACGGAGTGGGGGCCGCTGATCCGAACGCCCTTGCTCGCGGCCTGGGTGGCCCTGGTCGCCGCGCTGTGGACGGCCGGCCTGTTCAAGTCCCGGTTCCGGGTGCCGCCCGAGGTGGTGGCTCTTCCGGCCATCGCGCTGATTTTTGCCCTGCGGAGCGGCCGTCTGTCTGCGGCTTTTCTGATGACCGTCGCCGTCTACGGGATCGGGCCGGTGTCGAAACTGCCGGGTCGCACGCGCTCGCTCGCTTCGAGGCTTCCCGAGAGCTGGCGACGAGCCGCCGCGGTCTGCGCCGTGGTCGCCCTCGTGCCGCTCTCCGTTCCCGTCGGGCGCCTGCTCACCGATCCCGAATCCCGCCGACTGAGCTACGATGCGTATCCGGTCGATGCAATCGAATGGCTGCGAGAGAATCGCGCATCGGGAACCGTGCTCGTGGGCTTCGCGGAGGGAAGCTATGCGCTGTGGCGGCTCTACCCGGAGTTTCTCATTTCGATGGACGGCCGATACGAAGAAGTCTACCCTCAGGAGACGGTGGACCTCGTGGCTTCGGCGGTGAACCCGAATGCCCCGGATCATGAAGCCGCCTTCGAACGCGTTCGGCCAGAATACATTCTCGCCAAGACGTCCGGCGCCAGGGCGGTGGATCCGGACGGATACGGCGCCGGCTGGAGGGTCATCTACGCGGATGGAAAGTTCTCCGTTCTCGAGCCGGTCCGGACGGGGGCTCCAGCGGATTCTGCGCGGGACGACCGCCTCCACGGGTCGGCATCGGCCCCGGAGGCCGTCAGGTACATCTGGGATCCGCTCTTCTGATCGAACCGGTCGTGCCCTGTTCCCTATCTCCGGGTTCGCATACTGTGTGTAAAGCGTCACTCTATAAATGAAGCGATCCGGGCGGCGCAGTCCGGATCCGTGAATCCCGACCCGGAAGGCCGTCATGCGCATGCGAGACCTGGCGGACGCCGCCCAACTGCCTCGTACCACGATCCACCATTACCTTCGTGAAGGGCTGCTGCCCGAGCCCGATCGTACGGCGGCCAATGCGGCAACGTATGGACCGGAGCACCTCGATAGGCTGCGACTTCTCAAGGCACTTCGCGGACCCGAACTGGGTCCGCTCTCGGTGAGCGAGATCCGCCGGGTGCTGCCATTGGTCGAGGAAGGTCTGTCTCCTTCCGAAGCCGTGGGACTCGCCTCGCTGAAGAGGCGTGGTCTCGCTGCGATGGGCCGGAAGGGTGAGAACGCCGCTCCCGCGGATACGGCCCTCGGCCTGAAGGATGTTGCGCGCCGACTGGAGCGGGAGCCACGCCAGCTTCGCCAGCTGCTGGATGCCGGCCTGATCGAACCCGGAACCGGAAGTGGGGGAGGAGGATTCGATGCGGCGGACGTCGCGGCGGCGGACAGCTGTTTGCGACTCAACGATCTCGGAATCGAAACGCGGCATCTCGAGCCCCTGGTCGAACTCACGAGAGAGATGCGCAACTACGAGCAAGTGCTCGAGAATCTGGTCTGTGACGCCCTGGGCGATGAGTCCGTCGAACCGGTACGAGGAGAGCTTCGAACTGCATTCCGCGAACTGCACCTCTACCTGCTGACGCGGCTCGCCAGGTGAAACTCCGGTGACCCGGCGTTCGTTTTGTGTGACGTCCATGGAATACGAACCCGCGATCGGATCCGAGCGATCGGTCGCGATCCGGAGGACCGGATGATTCTGAATTTGAGCTGGAAGTGCAGCCCGGAATCTCGATGGGAACGTCGAATGGGGCGGGTGGCGGTGCTGGTGTTGTGCGGGGTGGTGTGGGAGGTGGGGTCGGCCCGGAGCCAGGGGGTGCAGGAAGTGACGCTGGCGGAGGCGCTGGCGCTGGCGCGGGAGAACGCGCCGGCGCTGGAGCAGCGTCAGTCGCA
>JARRPA010000100.1:0-10232 GCA_037383305.1 Gemmatimonadota bacterium
CGCCGCTCCAGTTCGTGAATGATGAACGGCTTGAACAGCTCGACCGCCATGACCTTCGGTAGCCCACACTGGTGCAACCTGAGCTCGGGTCCGACGACGATCACGGAACGACCGGAATAGTCGACGCGCTTTCCGAGCAGATTCTGACGGAATCGACCCTGCTTGCCCTTGAGCATGTCCGAGAGAGACTTCAGCGGTCTCTTGCCTCGGCCCCGAATCGCCTTTCCGCGCCGGCCGTTGTCGAACAGCGCATCGACGGCCTCCTGCAGCATCCGCTTCTCGTTGCGCAGGATTACATCGGGTGCCCTCATCTCGAGCAGCTTCTTCAGCCGGTTGTTCCGGTTGATGACCCGCCGGTACAGATCGTTCAGATCGGACGTCGCGAACCGGCCGCCATCGAGCGGTACCAGCGGACGCAGGTCCGGCGGAATGACCGGAATCACGTCCATGATCAGGTGTTCCGGATTGTTACGCTTCGCAGGATCGGGATCGCTGCCCCGGATGGAATCGATGACCTTGAGCCGCTTCAGCTTCTTCTTCTTGCGCTGCTTCGACGTCTCGTTGGCAACCTCGATCCGCAGCTGGTCGGCCAGGCGATCCAGCCCGCGACCGTCCTTGTTTCGAGCCGTGACCGGGCGGTCGTCCGTGTCCAGCTGTCCGAGCAGCGTGCGAACGCCCTCCGCCCCGATCTCGACGCGAAAGTCCGTGTCGCCCTCTTCGCGAGCCTTGTCGGTCAGCTCCCAGTATTCGTCCTCGCTGAGAACCTGCTTGTACTCGACTTCCTGCTTGCCCGGATTCGTGACGACGTGAGCCGCGTAATACACCACGCTTTCCAGATCGCGGAGCTTCATGCCGAGCAGATAGCCAATCTGCGAAGGCAGCGTCTTGAAGAACCAGATATGGGCGACGGGCACCGCCAGCTCGATATGGCCCATCCGTTCGCGGCGGACCTTGGACAGCGTGACTTCCACGCCGCACTTGTCGCAGATGTGCCCACGGTAGCGGATCCGCTTGAACTTGCCGCAGTGGCACTCCCAGTCCTTTACGGGACCGAAGATCCGCTCACAGAACAATCCGTCCCGTTCCGGCTTGAAGGACCGGTAGTTGATCGTTTCCGGCTTCGTGACTTCGCCGAAGCTCCAGGACCGGATCTCGTCGGGTGACGCGATCTTGATCTGAATCCAGTCGAAGTCGGCCGAGCTCGGTCCGCGGTGGCGGGGAAAATCAATCATGCTGTAAGACCCCTTGGTCGCTGCGTTGCGTCAGTTGCCGAAGATCGAATCGTCGTCGTCACTGCCCAGGTCCACACTCAGTCCGAGCGCCTGGAGCTCCTTGACGAGCACGTTGAAGCTCTCCGGCACACCCGGCCGTGGCAGGTTCTCACCCTTCACGATCGCCTCGTAGGCGCGGCTTCGTCCCGTCACGTCGTCCGACTTGACGCGTCACCAGGCTGTACGGCCCGATCGACCGAGCGTGGATCTTGTCATCCACCAGGTGCGACAACTTCATCATGTAGATCTCGCCGACGGTCACATCGGCGTCGAAAGGCTCGCCGGATCGGCCGTCGCGAAGCCGCATCTTACCGCCCGGTTTCAGGCCGGCGTGCAGCATCAGCTCGACGAGGGCGGCGTCGAGCCCCGACTTCGGGCTCTTCTTGCCCACCAGCTCGGCCGCGGCCGGCCAGCCCGCCTTCTTCAGCTCCGCCGCGGTCTCGACACCCGAGGATTGCCGGGCCACCTCGACCAGATACGCGGAGATGGCAGAGAGGAACTTCCGGGTCTCCTTGCCCGACTCGTCGGCCAGGTAGGCATCCAGGCTCCGGCCGAGACCGCTCGGGTGCCCGTTCCGTTTCGGTTCGAAATCACCCTCATACGTCTGAACCGCGGCCACGAATCGCTGCACGGTGGCGGCATCGAACTCGGGAACCGATACGTCCGGCGCAAGAAAGCGTCCGGCCCACAGTGCGCCGCCCAGCTTGAGGAGCGCGCCGATCTCGTCCTCGGTGGCACCCTGAAAGACCGGAGTCTGGGCCCGGAACCCGAGCTGCCGCGCCGCCCAGCCGAGGTGCGTCTCCAAAATCTGACCCACGTTCATGCGGCTCGGAACGCCGAGGGGATTGAGCACGATGTCCACCGCCGTCCCGTCGGGCAGCACCGGCATATCCTCCTCAGGCACGACCCGGGCGATGATCCCCTTGTTCCCGTGGCGGCCGGCCATCTTGTCTCCGACCGAGATCTTCCGCTTCTCGGCCAGATAGACCTTGACCAGCTGCACGACCCCCGGCGACAGCTCGTCCGCCTGGAAGACGCGGTCGATTCCTTCTTCCGTCCGCTCACGAATCCGCTCGACCCGCCGCTTGGCCTCGTCGATCACCCGGCGGGCCTTCCGGCTCGCGTCCTCGTTCTTGACCTTGAGAGTGCTGAGGTCGACCTCACCGAAGTCGAGATCTTCGAGCACGGAAGAACTCAGCTTCTTCCCCTCCTTGAGAAGCGGCTCGATCGTGCCGCGCCTCAGGAACAACGCTACGGTCTGTCCCTGGAGAGCTTCCCGAAGCTCGACGTCCCGAGCTTCGACGACGCGCGCGATCTCCTCGCGCTCCGCATCCCGCAGACGCCCGATCCGCTCGCCGTGTTCTCGCTCGAGCAGCGGGTCGTCGATCCGGCGCGAGAAGATCTTGACGTCGATCACCGTTCCCTCGACGCCGGGAGGCACGCGAAGCGAGCTGTCCTTCACGTCCTTCGCCTTCTCGCCGAAGATCGCCGTCAGCAGCTTCTCTTCGGGCGACAGCTCGGTCTCTCCCTTCGGGGTGATCTTCCCCACGAGCAGATCGCCGGTCTTCACCGCCGCTCCGATACGCACGATCCCGCGCTCATCGAGATCGACGAGCGCCTCTTCCGACACGTTCGGAATCTCGACCGTGATCTCTTCCGTACCTCGCTTCGTGTCCCGGACGTGAAGCTCCAGCTCCTGGATGTGGACGGATGTGAACACGTCGTCCCGGACCAGTCGCTCGCTGATGACGATCGCATCCTCGAAGTTGTGTCCGTACCACGGCATGAAGGCGACCGTGACGTTACGACCCAGTGCCAGCGCGCCGTAGTCCGTCGAGGCCCCGTCGGCGATCACCTCGCCGGCCGTCACCTTCTGGCCGACCTCCACGATCGGTCGCTGGTTGATTGCCGTGTCCTGGTTGGTACGCCAGAACTTCTTCAGGCGATATCGGTCGTACTGTGACAGCCGCGCCAGCGGAGTCTCCGCCTGCGCTCGTGACACACCGGTGTCGATCACGATCTCCTCGGCCGTGACGTGGGTCACGGTGCCCGCGCGTCGGGCGGAAACCACCGAACCCGAATCCTGCGCCGCCTTTTCTTCCAGTCCGGTGCCGGCGTACGGCGCCTTGGGGAAGAGCAGCGGCACCGCCTGACGCTGCATGTTGGATCCCATCAGCGCGCGGTTCGCGTCGTCATGCTCGAGGAACGGGATCAACGAGGGCGATACGGCCACCAGCTGGTCGGGCGCCACGTCCATGAAATCGATTTCGTCGTGCGGCAGAAGCGGATAGTCATCCCGCCGGCGACAGAGCACCAGGTCGCGCACGAAGCTCCCATCCGGGGCCAGCTCCGCATTCGCCTGCGCCACCGCGTAGTCCTCCTCTTCGCTCGCCGAGAGCCATTCGATCTCATCCGTGACCTTTCCGTCCACGACCTTTCGGTACGGCGTCTCGAGAAAGCCGAGCTCGTTCAGCCGCGAGAAGGTCGTCATCGACGTGATCAGGCCGATGTTCGGTCCCTCCGGCGTCTCGATCGGGCACATCCGACCGTAGTGCGAATAGTGAACGTCCCGGACTTCGAATCCCGCACGCTCACGGCTGAGTCCCCCGGGACCGAGCGCGCTGAGCCGTCGTTTGTGCGTCAGTTCCGACAGCGGATTCGTCTGGTCCATGAACTGGCTGAGCTGCGAACTGCCGAAGAAGGCCTGGATCACCGCGCTCACGGTGCGCGCGTTCACCAGATCGTCGATCGACATCTTGTCCGGATCGCTGTTGATCGACATGCGCTCACGGACCAGCCTCGCCATCCGCGAGAGCCCGACGGAAAACTGGTTCGCGATGAGTTCGCCGATGGAGCGGACCCGGCGATTGCCCAGATGATCGATGTCGTCGGTGTAGCCACGCCCCTCGTGAAGCTCGATCAGGTAGCGGATGATCGCCACGAAGTCGGAGGGCTCCAGGACGGCCACATCGGCCTCCGGCAAGCCGAAGTCGAGCATCCGGTAGACCTCACGCAGCCGGTGATTCACCTTGTGTCGCCCGACCCTGCCGAGGTCGTATCGCTTCGGGTTGAAGAACAGGCGGTCCAGCGCCGTGCGCGCCGTCTCGAGGTTGGGTGCTTCACCGGGCCGGACCAGGGAATAGATGCTCCGCAGCGCATCAGCCTCCCCATGTGTCGGGTCCTTGGCCAGCGTGTTCTTGATCAGGGGCGACTCACCGCGGGGCCCGCCGGTGAAGACGAGCGCGTCGCGCACCTTCTTCTCCTTCAGCCGGGCGAACTGCTTCTCATCGAAAGCATCGCCCTTTTCGGCCAGCACCTCACCGGTCTTCGGGTCCACCACGTCGGCGGCGAGCGTCGGATTCTGACTCCAGTCGCGCCGCATGACGAGGTCCTCGTAGGAACCGCGCAGCGGAATGAACGCCGCGCTCGAGAACACGTAAATCCGGTCGATATCGGCACGCACGAGGCGGTCGATCAGCTCGTCGGTCACCGCTTCACTGCGTCGGGCCAGGAACGCTTCCGCCGCGTCGTAGGCCTCGACGGACTCGATTCCGGCGGCCTCGAAGCGCCGCAGCAGCGTATCGTCGAGCAGTTCTCCGGTCTGTGCGAGGAATTCGCCGGACTCCGGGTCTTCCACGTCGGCCGCCAGCCAGAAAGGCGTTGCGGTCGCCGCGGGATCGAATCCCTTGAGTTCCACCGTAACGGCCTTGGCATCGGACTCTTCGTCGAGGACCGATCGCGCCATCAGCGTACCGATGATCTCTCTGCGCGAGGCGCGATCTTCGGCGATATCCTCAAGCTCCACCTCGCGAACCGTGTAGAACAGCTCGAGAATATCGGCGTCCGTCCCATAGCCGAAGGCTCGAAGAAGGGCCGTGGCGGGGAATTTCTTGCGCTTGTCGATGTGAACGTGAATCACATCGTGGATGTCGAGGGTGAACTCCACCCAGGAGCCGCGGAAAGGAATGATGCGGGCGGAGAACAGCCTCGTTCCGTTGGGGTGAATGTTCTCCTCGAAGACCACGCCGGGCGAGCGGTGCAGCTGGCTGACGATCACCCGCTCGGCTCCGTTGACGACGAAGGTCCCCTGCTCCGTGAGCAGCGGCAGGTCACCGAGGTAGACTTCCTTTTCGAGGATGTCGGCGGCGCGCTTCTCTCCCTCGCCGAGATCCTCGTACACCACGAGCCGCAGCGTCGCCTTCAACGGCGCCGCGAAGGTCATGTCCCGCTCCATGCACTCCTCGACCGAGTACTTCGGCTCCCCGATCGAGTAGTCGACGAACTCGAGCGAATAGTTCTCGTTGACGTCGGTGATCGGGAATATCTCCTGAAACACCCGCTCGAGTCCCACGTCCTGCTGACCAGCCTCCGGACCGGTCCTGAGCAGGCGATCGAACGCCTCCAGCTGCACCTCGAGGAAGTGCGGCATCGGCATGGGGCTGTCCAGCTTCGCGAAAGAGACCACCGAGTCGTTCTTCATCTTTGTCGCCAACTTCGTCTACCCCTCGAATTCGTATGGGCTCGCCCGGACGAGATACAGAGGCGCACGAAACCCCCCGTCCGCCGGCAGCGCAGAGGCTGCGTCGGGACGGCGGGGCGCCATGCGCGCATCAGATTCTGTCGGACGAAGCGTTCCTGCATTCCGAGCCACTGTCTGAGTCCACCGGGCGGGAGAAGCGCGACGATCACGCTTCCCGTCGCGGCGTCACTTCAACTCGACGGTAGCTCCCTGTTCCTCCAGCTTCGCCTTGATCGCCTCGGCCTCTTCCTTCTCGATGCCTTCCCTGACGGCTTTCGGAGCGTTGTCCACCAGCTCCTTGGCCTCCTTCAGGCCGAGGTCCGTGACCTCGCGGACGACCTTGATCACCTGGATCTTCTTGTCGCCCACGCCGGTCAGCACGACGTCGAATTCCGTCTTCTCCTCGGCAGCGGCTTCTCCGCCCCCGGGACCGCCTCCGGCTGCGGCGACGGCAACCGGCGCGGCAGCCGTGACGCCGAACTTCTCTTCCATCATTTCCTTCAGCTCCGCCGCCTCGAGGACGGTCAGTGAGCCGATTGCCTCAAGCAGTTCTTCGACCTTGCTCATCGCTCCACGCACTCCCTGCGTTGTTGCCATACATCGAGCCGGTGTGGAGAGACCGCACCAAGCCCCCTCAGAGGGTCGGGCGGACTCAGTCCTGCCCTTCTCCCTTCTTCGCCACTTCCTCGACCATATACGCGACATCGCGCAGCAGGCCGTCCAATACCCCCGCAATTCCACCCACGGATGAGGTCAGTGCACCGGCGATCGATCCGAGCAGCGAATCCATTCCGGGCAGCTCCGCCAGCCTCATGATGTCCGTCGGCGGAACCGTGCGACGGTCCACCACACCCACCCGGAAGGTGGGCTTGTCGTCGTTCTCCTTCGCGAAGTCCTTGACGGCCTTCGCCGGAGCCACAGGATCCGCGCCCGTGAGCACGAGTCCGGTGGGCCCCGCGAAATATTCCTCGAGACCCTCGTAATCGAGACCCTCCAGCGCCCGGATCGCGAGCGTGTTCTTGACGACCCGGTACGTCGCGCCCGCTTCGCGGAGCATCGTCCGCAACTCGCCCTGAGCATCCACGTCGAGACCGGTGAAGTCCGTGATGAAGACGGCTCCCGCCTGGTCCAGACTCGCCGCGATTTCCTCGGCGACGGCTCTCTTCTCGTCCCTTCTCATTCCGGCGCTCTCCCGTCGCTCAGCGGTAGGGGGCCGGGTCCACCGACACACCCGGTCCCATCGTGCTGCTCACCGTGACCGACCGCACGTACGTCCCCTTGGCGGCCGACGGCCTGTTCCTCTTGATCGCTTCCATAAATGCTTCGAAGTTCTGCACCAGGCTGCCCGCTTCGAAGCTCACCTTTCCGATCGGGGCATGAACATTCCCGAACTTGTCCACCCGGAACTCGATCTTCCCCGCCTTCCGCCGACGAAATCGGCGCCGGCTTCCTCGGCCTCGCGCGCCTTCTCGCCCTGAGCGAGCGCGAGCACGCGGACCGTTCTTCCGGTGCCCGCGGGCAGAATCACCGTGCCGCGAACGATCTGATCGGCATGGCGCGGATCCACACCCAGTCGCACGGCCACATCGACGGTCTCGTCGAATTTCGCGAACGACATCGCCTTCACGCGATCGATCGCGGCCTTGGGATCGAAAGCCGTCTCCGCTTCGAGCGCCGTCGCGGCACCCCGATAGTTCTTCCCGTGCTTCGGCATCAGTCCGCCACCTCGATTCCCATCGAACGTGCCGTCCCCGCGATCATCCGGGCCCCGGCGTCCAGATCGTGGGCATTCAGGTCTTCCATCTTGATCTCCGCGATCTTCCGAAGCTGGTCCTGCCGGACCGTCGCGACCTTGGTCCGGTTCGGCTCGGGCGATCCCGACTCCAGGCCGAGCTCCTTCTTGAGCAGGACCGCCGCCGGCGGCGTCTTCGTGATGAACGAAAAGCTGCGGTCCTGATAGACCGTGATCACCACGGGAATGATCATCCCCGGCTGATTGGAAGTCCTGGCGTTGAACTGCTTACAGAATTCCATGATGTTGGCGCCGTGCTGTCCGAGGGCCGGGCCCACCGGCGGCGCCGGCGTGGCCTGGCCGGCCGGAATCTGCAGCTTGATGAGCGCCATCACCTTCTTGGTCGGTTTCTTCGCCATCTCTCGCCTCGTGACTCCGTCAGTATCCCTTGAGCTGCGTGTAGTCCAACTCCACGCTGGTCGGCCGGCCGAACAGGCTGACCTGCACGCGGACCTTGCCCTTGTCCGGGATGATCTCCTCGACCGTTCCACTGAAATCGCTGAACGGGCCCTCGGTGACCTCCACGACCTGTCCGACCTCGAACGGGATCTCCTGCTTCGGACCCTCTTCTTCGACCTCCTCGGCGACGCCGAGGATCTTGTTCACCTCATCCTGCCGCAGCGGCTGCGGCTTCGAACCGCCGCCGAGGAACTTGATCACGCTCGGAGTGCTCGTGATGAGAAACATCGATTCCTGGTTCAGAATCATGTTCACGAGCACGTATCCCGGATACAGCCGCTTCATCGAGCGGACCTTCTTTCCGCCCTTGATCTCGACGACCTCTTTCGTCGGAACGATGACCTCCCGAATGTCCCGTTCCTCCGGATCCTCGCCGCCTTCCGTGATCTTCCTCTCGAGGAGCGACTTGACCTTGTTCTCGTGCCCCGAGTAGGTCTGGATCGCATACCACTGCGGCTCGTCGATCGACTTCAGCGTCTCATCCACCGAACAACCCCACGATTCCGCGGACGAGTGCCGAAAATACCGAGTCCATGAGTCCGATGATGATCGCCAGGACGATGACGAAGACCAGAATCACGGCCGTCGCGTTACGAAGCTGTTCGCGATCGGGCCAGGTGACCTTCTTCATCTCGGCCTGAACGCCTTCGATGAACTCCTGCATGTCTCGAATGCCGACCATCGGCCGATCGTCTCCCGTCTGATATTCGTATCCGCCCGGCGGACGGAAACGCCGGCTCCTCCCGCCCGAGAGGGGCGGGATCGAGGCCCGGATCTTCGTCGGGGCCCGGAGCCGGCGTCGCTGTCACGCTGTGCGTGTCAGCGTGTTTCCTTGTGTTCCGTGTGCGCGTCGCAACGGGGGCAATACTTCTTGTACTCCACTCGCTGCGGATGTTTCCGCTTGTTCTTCGTCGTCGAATAATTCCGCTCTTTGCACTTCGTGCATTCGAGCGTGATCTGGTCCCTGTTCGATGCCATGCGGGCCTACTTACTCGATGATCTCGGTGACGACGCCGGCGCCGACGGTGCGGCCGCCCTCGCGGATCGCGAAGCGGAGCTCCGTGTCCATCGCGATCGGTGCGATCAGCTCCACGTCCATGTTCACGTTGTCGCCCGGCATCACCATCTCCACCCCCTCGGGCAACGATGCCGATCCCGTCACGTCCGTCGTCCGGAAGTAGAACTGCGGCCGGTATCCGTCGAAGAACGGCGTGTGTCGACCGCCCTCGTCCTTCGACAGCACGTAGACCTCCGCCTTGAACTTCGTGTGCGGCGAGCCCGGCTTCGCGATCACCATCCCGCGCTCCACCTCTTCCTTCGCCACGCCTCGCAACAGAAGCCCCACGTTGTCCCCCGCCTGGCCCTCGTCCAGGATCTTCCGGAACATCTCCACCCCCGTCACCACCGTCTTCTTGTCCGCCCCCAGACCCACCAGCTCCACTTCTTCGCCCGTCTTGATGATCCCCCGCTCGATCCGGCCCGTCACCACCGTCCCACGACCCGTGATCGTGAACACGTCCTCCACCGGCATCAGGAACGGCTTGTCGATCTCCCGCTCCGGCACCGGGATGTAGCTGTCCAGTGCCTCCAGCAACTCGTCGATCGACTTCGTGTCCTCCGACCCCGGCTTCCCGTCTTCCAGCGCCTTCAACGCCGATCCCCGGATCACCGGCACGTCATCGCCCGGAAACTCGTACTCCGAAAGCAACTCCCGAACCTCCAGCTCCACCAGGTCCAGCAACTCCTCGTCGTCCACCATGTCCACCTTGTTCAGGTAGACCACCACGTACGGCACGTTCACCTGGCGCGCCAGCAGAATGTGCTCCCGCGTCTGCGGCATCGGCCCGTCCGCCGCCGATACCACCAGAATCGTCCCGTCCATCTGCGCCGCACCCGTGATCATGTTCTTCACGTAGTCCGCGTGTCCCGGACAGTCCACGTGCGCGTAGTGGCGCTCCTCCGTCTGGTATTCCACGTGCGCCGTCGCGATCGTGATCCCCCGCTCCCGCTCCTCCGGCGCCTTGTCGATCGAGTCGAACGGCACGAAGTCCGCCAGCCCCCTCGCCGCCTGTACCTCCGTGATCGCCGCCGTCAACGTCGTCTTCCCGTGGTCCACGTGACCGATCGTTCCCACGTTTACGTGCGGCTTCGTCCGCTCAAATTTCTGCTTCGCCATCTCGACAATGCTCCT
>JARRPA010000101.1:0-8434 GCA_037383305.1 Gemmatimonadota bacterium
TTCGATCATCCAGCGGCCCCGGCTCTGCCGGGGCCGTTTCTGCATCCCGGCTCTCGAGGTCCAGACCCCGCAGGTTTTTCCTAGTCGCCGCTGCGCCTGTACATTGGCCGGACTTCCGAGGCAGCACGGATTCTACTGGAGAGAGAGCATGCCCCGAACCGAGTTCATCTCGACCGGCCACTACGTCCCCGAGCGCGTGGTCACCAATGCCGAGCTCGAGACCTACATGGACACGTCGGACGAGTGGATCCGCGAGCGATCGGGGATCGAGGAGCGCCGATGGGCCGCCGAGGGCCAGGGGGGCGCCGAGATGGCCCGGATCGCCACCGAGCGGGCGCTCGAGAAGGCCGGCATGGCAGCCGAAGAGATCGACTGCATCGTGCTCGCGACGATCAGCCCCGACTATTTCTTTCCCGGCACGGGCGTCTACCTGCAGGATAAGCTCGGACTCCGGGAAATTCCCTGCCTCGACGTGCGCAACCAGTGCAGCGGCTTTCTCTATGGACTCGAGGTCGCGGACGCGTTCATCAAGACCGGGCATTATCGGAAGATCCTCCTGGTCGGCACGGAGATTCACTCGACGGGACTGCAGGTGAACGACGCCGGTCGGGACACGGCGGTGCTCTTCGGCGACGGAGCCGGCGTCGCGATCCTCGGCCCCACGGACGATCCCGATCGCGGGGTGCTGGCCGTCCGCACGCACGCGGATGGGAAGCACGCGGAAAAGCTCTGGGCACCCGCTCCGGCTTGCATCCGGATGCCGTTCATCTCGGTCGAAGACATCGAGAAGGGTCTCGCGCGTCCTTTCATGAACGGCCGTGAGGTGTTTCGGCACGCCGTCACCCGCATGCCCGAGTCGGTCAACGAGGTGCTCGACGAGGCGGGCCTGACGATCGACGATGTGAAGTTGCTGATCCCGCATCAGGCGAATCTGCGGATCTCGCAGATGGTCCAGAGGAAGCTCGGCCTGTCGGATGACCGGGTATTCAACAACATCATGCGCTACGGGAACACGACGGCCGCGACGATCCCGATCGCGCTTTCCGAGGCGCTGGAGGAGGGCCGGTTCGAGAGAGGCGATGTCGTCGCCTTCACCGCGTTCGGCTCGGGCTTCACCTGGGGAGGCGCGCTGATCCGGTGGTAGAGGCCGGGCCGCGGCCCGCGGCGGCGGACGATCGCGCTTCGGACGACGCCGCGGCCTGGCGGCTGGCCCTGCTCGTCCTGCTCGCGGCGGCCGGGCTGCGGGCGCTTCTCTCCTGGCTCGTCCCGCTCCTTCCCGACGAGACCTATTACTGGGAATGGACCCGGCGTCCCGACGCTTCCTACTTCGATCACCCGCCCGGCATCGCCGGCCTGATCGCCTTCGGCACCTCTCTGCTGGGCGATACCCGCGCCGGCGTGCGGATCGGCCCTGCGTTCGCGGCGCTCGCGGGCTCGCTCGCGCTCCTGCTCACGGCCAGGAAAATCGGCGGCGGACGCGCGGCACTGGTCACCTCGCTCTGCCTCGCCTGCATGCCCCTCGCCGCCGCGGGACTCGTGATGGCCACGCCCGACGCGCCCCTGCTGGCCGCCGTCGCGATCGGGCTCTGGGCCGTGGTGCACGCCATCGAGCACCCGCCCCGATCGATGGCCGGGATGAGCTGGTGGTGCGTGGCGGGTCTCGCGATGGGCGCCGCGCTGCTTTCGAAGTACACTGCCGTACTGCTGCCCGCCGGGGTCGCGCTCGGATTCGCGCTCGATCCCCGGCTCCGGCGCCGGCTCCTCAGCTTCGGGCCGTGGGTGGGTGCGGGCCTCGGCGTCGCCGCCTTCTCTCCGGTCATTCTCTGGAACGCCCGGCTCGGCTGGCCCTCCTTCGCCTTCCAGGCCCGGCACGGCCTCGAGGCGAAGGGTGTGGACCCCGGGATTCTCTCGGTGCTGTCCAACGCCCTGGTAAACGAAGCCGAGCTCGTGGCCGGTCAGATGGGGCTCGTCTCGCCGATCCTCTTCGTCCTGATCGCGATCGCCGTGCTGCTCGCGCTCGGCGATGCGCTGGCGGGGCTGGGAGACGAGCGGCGTTCCGTGCTCGCCGGCGTGGCGCTGACCGCCTTCGCGGTCTTCGCGCTCAGCGCCCTGAAGCGCGCCGTAGAGGCCAACTGGCCGGCGCCCGCCTACGTCGCCGGCGTCGTGGTGCTCGCCACCGTCACCTGGACCGATACGAGCCGGCGGTGGCTGAAGCGCGGCCTCTGGCTCGGGGCGGTAATCGTAGGCGTGATTGCCCTGCAGGCCGCATTTCCGGTACTTCCCATCGATCCGACGGATGACCCGATCGGCGATGCGCACGGGTGGGTGTCTGTTGCCGCAGCAACAAATCGTCATGCCGTCGCGATGACGGCCGATGGCTGCTCCGAGGTGCGGATCGCCTCGAACCGCTACCAGGAGACATCGGAGCTCGCCTTCCATCTCCCCGGTCAACCGACTGTCTTCTCCCTCAACCTCAGCTCCCGTGCCAATCAGTACGACCTGTGGCCGGTCTTTACGGAGGTGGCAGCACCGGGCGACTGCCTCCTGTTCGTGGCGCCCGACGGGGGCGGAGAGAAGATCGTGGCCGAAGGGCTCGCAGCAGAGTTCGAGGAGACCGAGGATCTCGGACCGATCGAGCGGCGACGTGGAAGCGAGGTGGTCGGACGACTCCGAACGTGGGCATTTTACGGTTGGACCGGGGAATCGGCGCCCTTCGAGGCCCCCTGATCCCGTGCTGCTCCCCTTCTCCGTCGGCGGTCGTCGCCGGAGAAGGGGCTCATGGGACCGAAGTCCAATGGCGGTCCGATGGCGCCGACGGTAAACTTGTCCCGAATTTTCACTCGACACTCAACGGAGGTCGGACTCGAAGATGAACCATCAAGACACTTCCGGCGGCGGAAGACGGCGCTGGCCGACCGGACTGCGCTGGAGCTTCGCCGGCGCAGCGCTGTCCGCTATGCTCGTGGCGGGCGTCGCCTGTTCCGGGAGCATCGAGGTCCCGGCTCTCAATCCGACGCCCACCGGTCAGTACCACACGGGTCAGGTCGTCTGGCACGACCTGGTCACGCCCGACGTCGGAGCGGCGAAGAATTTCTACGGAGGCCTGTTCGGCTGGACCTTCCAGACGATCGAGTCCGACGGCATCGAATACGCGATCGCGATGATCGGGCCGCGACCGGTGGCCGGCTTCTATCGACCCGAGGACAAGACGTACAGCGCGGCCGAGTGGCTCCAGTTCTTCTCGGTGGACGACGTGGACGCGGCGGTGGCCCGCGTCGCGACCGCGGGAGGAACCATGATCGCGGAGCCCGACGACGTTCCCCAGCGTGGACGTGTGGCGGTCGTGGAGGACCGCGAGGGCGCCGCCTTCGGATTCATCCGGTCGGCTTCCGGCGATCCCGCCGCGGACATCTCGTCGCCCCACAACGACTTCCTGTGGAACGAACTGTGGACGAACGACATGGAGGCGGCCGGGAGTTTCTACGAGGCGGCCGTCGGACTCGACTCTCGGATCGTCCCACGCGAGAACGGCGACTACCTGCTGTTCACCCATGGCGGCGAGCGGCGTGCCGGAGGTCTCGAGATCCCGCAGACGGACATCGAGCCGGCCTGGCTCCCGACGATTCGCGTCGCCGACATCAAGGCGACGGTGGCCCGCGCGAAACAGCTCGGCGGCGAGATCGCCCTCGAGCCCCGCTGGGACATTGTAGACGGCAAGGTGGCGATCATCGTGGATCCACAGGGTGCGCCCGTGACGGTGCGGCAATGGGAGGGCCAACTGTGAACACGCGCGCAGAAGGAGGCACCGGCATGAAGAAGAGAGTTTCGATCGGTCGCGCGATGTGGCTCGCCCTCGGGCTCGCGGCGTTTCTCTCTGCCTGCGGGGGCGGTGCCTACGTGAACGTCGGCGGCACGATTCCCGTCGGCTGGGGAGGCATCCACGTCGGCACGACAGTCCCGATCGGCGGCTGGTAGTTCAACTCCGCTCGGCCTCCTGAGGCTTGAGGACGATTTCTTCGAAGGGAAGGTCTTCCGAGGCGAGGACGAACGCGGTCGAGGGCATGCCCTCGGCCGCGTGCCGCAGGCGCTCGTAGTACGCCACGTAGTCCTCGCCGGGCTCCCGCATCCCGAGAAAGATCAGGTCGGCGTCGCGGGATGATTCGTGCAGAATGTCCACGAACTTCCGGCCGGTGTCGTTGACGAGCACTTCCACCTCGGCTCGGCTGCGAAGCCCGCGGGCCACGCCCTCCAGGTTCGGACGAGCGGACCTGGCGGCCTCCTCGGTCGGGCGCACCATCTTTACGCGGATCCGGGCCCCCCTCCAGGCGAGGCTCGTCTGCATGAGGTAGGCGAGAGTCAGCATGAGTCCGCCGTTCCGCTTCAGACCGCCCCACCACACGTCGATGATCTTCCGATCGCCGAATCCGACATCGTGGTTGTAGTGCAGGATCACCACGTTTCGGCGGCCCTCGTGGAATCGAGCCAGCATCCGGCAGTAGGGCTCGCGGTGCTCGTCGATCTCGCTGTCCCCCAGCAGGATGGTGTTGGGCACCATCTCGCCGAGCCCGTACGCCTCGACCAGCCGTTGTGCCCCTTCGAACGGATCGGGCGCCCGGATCAGTCGAATCAGGGCCTGCACCCCCCGGCGGGCGAGATAGTCGCTGATCGTGTTCTCCATCGAGCTCTGTCTCTCCAGAGTCACCGACTCGTCGGTGATCACGCTGGCGACGGTTACCAGGGCCCGCCGGTGGGCCAGCCAGTCGGCGAACGCGACCAGGTACCATCGCCGTGTCGGGGCGCCGGAGAGAACCAGCATATGGGGACGCCAGTTCTTGGCGACGTCGGCCCCCTGCAACCGGAAGAGCCCAGCCCGGGTGAGCGCCATCCAGAGACCCCGCCGCACGTCGCCCCAGGCCGCCTGCACCTCGCGCCGCGCGAGCCAGAGGTAGATCCAGCCCACGATCACCATGGCGGCGACGGTGGCGATGGCGTTCACGAGGAACATCACGACCAGGCAGCCCACCGCGCCGATCGCCGACAGGTACCAGGGAACGCGGAATCGGGGCCGGAAGGAGGGGCTCCCGAGGGCTCGCTCCAGGCCCGCCGAGATGTTGAGGACGCCATAGGTGGTCAGGAAGAACATCGTGAGCACGGGAGCGATCAGGTTCAGGTTGCCGAGCGCCACCGCGGTCAGCGCGATCCCGAGCGTGACCACCGTGCCGGCGCGGGGCGTGTCCTCGGGCCCGCTGCCCCGTCCCAGCCACCTCAGCGAGTCCGGCAGCACTCCATCCCGGGCCAGGGCCTGGAGCACGCGGGGCGCCCCCAGGATCGAGCCGACCGCGCTGGAAAGGGTCGCTCCCCATACGCCGAGCAGGATCGCGTCTCCCCACAGCGCCATCCTGCGCATGATCAGCGGATCGTGGATCAGGCTGTCGGCATCGGCCCGCAACGCGAGAAAGACCGGGAGAATCATGTAGATGGCGTAACCGACGCCGATCGCGGCCAGGGTGCCGCGGGGAATCGAGCGTCCGGGATGCGCGAGATCTCCCGACATGTTCACGCCGGCCATGATTCCCGTCACCGCCGGGAAGAACACCGCGAACACCACCCAGAAGTCCTGCCTCGGCACGTCCCGGATCGGCACCGCGACCGCGTCCGCCGGGCCGACGGAATGACCGAACGCGAAGGTAAGCAGGGAGAGGCCGATCGCGGCCATGATGAAGTATTGAGCCCGGATCGCCACCCGCGCCGACTTCAGCGCGAGGAGGGCCACCAGGACCGTGGTCAACAGGCCGACGGGCCGTTCGGGAAGAAACGGAAAGACCCGCGAGACGCTTTCCGCGAAGCCGACCGTGTAGAGAGCCACGGAGAGGGCCTGCGCGAAGAAGAGCGGAATTCCCACGGCGCCACCGGTTTCGATCCCGAGCGACCGGCTGACCATGTAGTAAGCGCCGCCGGCGCCGCGACCGGTGAAGACCTCCTGAACCGCAGGCGGACGGGCCGTGGCCGGCTCCGACGACCGGTGGGAATCGCGGGGACCGCGCGACGAGATCATAGGCGGAAATGCATAACCGTCGTCGGGTCCGGTGTCGAGAGTGGCCGCGTCCGACTAAACTCGATCCATCCCGTGCTGGAGGAGGCTCATGGAACGGTGCGCCTGGCTGGGTGACGATCCGCTGATGATGGCCTATCACGACGAAGAGTGGGGCGAGCCGCTACACGACGATCGTGCTCACTTCGAGTTCCTCGTCCTGGACGCGTTCCAGGCCGGTCTCAGCTGGCGGACCGTGCTTCACAAGCGAGAAAACTTCCGGCTGGCGCTGGACGGCTTCGACCCCGTCAGGATCGCTGCCTACGGCGACGCGGATCGCGAACGCCTGCTGGCCGACGCGGGCATCATCCGGAATCGACAGAAGGTGGATGCCACGATCGGTAACGCCCGCGCCTTCCTCGATCTCCAGGAACGGAACGGAGGATTCGACGACTGGATCTGGCAGTTCACGGAAGGCCGCACGATCCAGAACGCCTGGAAGGAGCTCTCGGAGCTTCCGGCGAAGACCCGCGAGGCCGAGGCCATGAGCCGGGCTCTGAAGGCAGAGGGCTTCAAGTTCGTCGGGCCCACGATCTGCTACGCGTACATGCAGGCCGCCGGGATGGTCAACGACCACGTCACCCGCTGCTTCCGCTGGCCGGAGCTCGGGGGCGGAGACTGAGGTGACCGCACGCAGGCGCGGCCGCGGAGGCCTGTTCGCAGGCGCCGGCCTGTTCTTGGCCCTGATGCTCCTGCCCGCGCCCGCAGGACTCTCCATCCCGGCCTGGCGCACCGCCGCGGTGGGCGGGTTGATGGCCTGCTGGTGGGTGACCGAGGCGATTCCGATCCCCGCGACCGCACTCCTGCCGCTGGCGCTCTTTCCGGTGCTCGGAATCGGGAGCATCGGCGAAGCGGTATCGATCATTGCCGGGATCATGGTCGCTTCGGCATTTCTCAGCATGTGGGTGAGCAACACGGCCACCGCTCTGATGATGCTGCCGATCGGAATTTCGCTCATCGAGCTGCTGCCGGGGGAAGAGGAAGAGCGGGAACGGAAGCGGTTCGGAGCGGCGCTCATGCTCGGCATCGCATACGCCTGCAGCATCGGCGGTATGGGCTCCCTGATCGGGACGCCACCGAACGCCTTCCTCGCAGGTTTCATTCTCGAGACGCATGACGTAGAGATCGGTTTCGCTCAGTGGATGTTGCTCGGTGTACCCCTGGTGGTGGTGGGGCTCCCGCTCGCATGGCTGATCCTCACGCGATTCGTCTTCCCGGTTTCCCTGGAGGAGATTCCCGGCGGCCGGGCGCAGATTCAGAGTCGTCGGCAGGGGCTCGGTACGATGCGCAAGGCGGAGAAGCGCGTGGCGGTCGTCTTCGCCTTGACCGCGCTCATGTGGATGACTCGGCCGCTGCTGCAGGAGTGGATCCCGGGGCTGAGCGATGCGGGCATCGCCATGGGCGCCGCGATCCTCCTGTTCCTTGTCCCGTCCGGAGAGCGCGAACATGAACGCCTGCTCACCTGGGAACAGGCGGAGGAGACCCCCTGGGGCGTACTCGTCCTGTTCGGGGGCGGATTGAGCCTCGCGGCCGCGATCGAGCGAACGGGACTCGGTGACTGGTTAGGCGGGCGGATGGAGTCGATCGCCCACTGGCCCCTCGTCCTTCTCGTGGCGGCAGTCGTGGCCTCGATCATTCTTCTCACCGAGTTGACCAGCAACACGGCGACTGCCGCGACGTTTCTGCCGGTGCTCGGCGCGGTGGCCCTGGCGATCGGCCAGGACCCTCTGGTACTCGCCGTACCGGCGGCGCTCGCTGCGAGCGGCGCCTTCATGCTGCCTGTCGCCACGCCGCCCAACGCGATCGTGTACGCGAGCGGCGCCGTGGAGATGACCGACATGGTGCGGGCGGGAGTCTGGATCAATCTGGTGTTCACTCTGCTGATCACCGCGGCATCGCGGATCCTCGTGCCCGTCGTGTTCGGAGTCTGACCTTTCGCGCGACCGTCGGGGATTTCCTCGTCCCGCCAGCCCTGTTCAGGCCCGGTGCGCGATCGCCGTCCCCCCGGCCCGCCGGCCATCGGCCGCCACCTCGAACCCTGTCGTCGGACTCCACCGCGCCGCCCCGACTCCCCCGAACATCATCGACCCGGCGGGCATCTGTTTCCGCGGCATGTCGATTTTCGCGACCGGAAGGCCGGCCTCGTAGAACATCGTCGGGCCGGTTGAGTCGAGGGACACGTGGAGCCGCGGGTGCTCGATCGCGTCCGACAACGGGAGACCGATGCGCAAGTGTCCGAGCAGCGTCTGGAGGATCGCCGTGGTGATCCGATCGGCACCGGGAGAACCGACTGCGAGGACAGCCCCGTCGCCTCGACGAGCGATCGTGGGCGCCATGTTCGAC
>JARRPA010000102.1:0-9081 GCA_037383305.1 Gemmatimonadota bacterium
CCCGGAACTCGCGGAAGGTCTCTGGAAGGAAGTCGAGCGGGTCCGACGCCTGGAGTCCGGGAGCGAAGAGGGGGCGGAAGGTGACGGGGCGGACGCCTTTCCGGAACTGGAGGAGTGGCGACCCTGAAGGGGGGTGCGGATTCCGGATCGTCGCGGTCGGACGGCCACCCGCCGGGCACTTCATCCCTGGACGCGGAGAGCCGCGCCGCCATCGTGCTGGATGCCGTGCCGGGTCTGGGTCCTCGAGCCTTCCTCACCTTGATCGGTGCGCACCGAACGGCAACGGAGATCCTGGATGCGGCCCGGCGAGGTTCCCTTACCGGAGGGATTCCCGAGACGCTGCGGAAAGGACTGATCCGGGCTGCCGGGAAGGAAGCGCGTGTGCCGGACCTCGCATTGCCGGAGGGCTGCGCCGTCATTCCGTTCACTTCGCCTCGTTACCCGGCCGGCCTGCGGCGACTGGCCCGGCCTCCGCTCGTGCTCTTCGCCCTCGGCCCGCTCCTGCCGGACCAACCCCGGACGATCACGATCGTCGGGACGCGCGCCGCGACGGACTATGGTCGTCGCACCGCGCATCGCCTGGCGGGAGAACTGGCGGATGCCGGTTGGCGGGTCGCCAGCGGCATTGCACGGGGCATCGACGCGGCCGCCCACAGGGGCGCCCTCGAGGCCGACGGAGAGACGGTGGGTGTGCCGGGTTGTGGCTTCGATCACGTATACCCGGCTGCCCACAGGTCACTCTATCGGGAACTGGCCCGGCGCGGCCTGCTGCTGAGCGAACACCGACCCTCCGTCCCGCCCGCACGTGGCCTGTTTCCTCGGCGCAATCGGATCCTCGCGGGGCTCGCCCGTGCTGTCGTAGTGGTCCAGGCCGGCGAGCGGAGCGGTGCGCTGATCACGGTGGCCCGGGCACAGGAGATCGACGTGGAGGTGCTGGCGGTACCGGGTCCGGTCGACCTTCCGGCGAGCCGGGGCGTCCACGAGTTGCTCCGGGACGGGGCCGGGGTGGCCACCAGCGCTGCCGATGTTCTCTCGATGATCGGCGAGGAAACCGGTGCGTACACGGGCTCCCGGCGCGCGGCGCTCCCCGGCTCGGGCTGGGATTCCGACGGCTCCGAGGGCGTCCTCGTCTCGCTGATCGGTTCCGAACCACTGCACGTCGATGCGATCGCCCACGGCGCCGGTCTCGGAATTCCGCAGACTCTCGCGTTGCTCGGTCGTCTCAGTCTCGAAGGACGGGTGCGGGCGATGCCGGGCGGCCGCTACGTGTCCGCGGGCTGACCCGAATGCGGAGTCCGAACGTACACGATCGCGATGTGCCTGCCCCGGAAGCGTCTCCTGCCAGGGGGTTGCCTGCGGGTGAGGGTCGGTCGGCCCTGGCTCTTTACGTCCACGTGCCCTTCTGCGTGCGCAGGTGTCACTACTGCGATTTCGCCGTCACTCGCGCCGAAGACCCGCCGATCGACGAGTGGCTGTCATCCATCGAGGCCGATCTTCTCGAATGGCGGCGCGAGTTCGATGGGATCGCGCGGCTCGATCGAGTGGACCGCGGAGGCCAACCCCAGCTCGCTGACGGTCGAGACGGCCCGGGCCTGGCGCGAGATCGGTGTCAATCGGCTCAGTCTGGGCGTGCAGTCCTTCGACGACCGGGCACTGGCGTGGCTGGGCCGTCTGCACGACGCTCGAGAAGCGCGCGCGGCCATCGACCGGGCGCGGACTGCGGGCTTCGACGATCTCAGTCTGGACCTGATCTTCGGCCTGCCGGCCGCCGTCTCGCGGCGGTGGCGGTGGGAACTGCAGCAGGCCATCGGTTCGGGCGTGTCCCACGTCAGCGCCTATGGCCTCACGGCAGAGCCGGAGACGCCGCTCGGCCGAAGGGTGGCCCTGGGCCGCGTCTCCCTCCCCGATTCGGGAAGTTACGCGATAGAGTATCGCATTACAGCGGAAGAACTTGAGTCACATGACTTCGTCCAATATGAAGTGTCGAATTTCGCGTTGCCGGGGCACGAGTGCCGGCACAACTGGCACTACTGGATCGGGACGGAGTACCTTGGCGTCGGTCCGTCGGCCCACAGCTACATCCGGGGCCGGCGGATCTGGAACGTCCGGCACTGGAAGGCGTACCGGGCGGCAGTCCTCGCGGGCGAATCCGTTCGCGCGGGACACGAGATCCCGTCGGTGACGCAGCGGCGCCTTGAGGCACTGTGGCTTGGACTCAGGACGAGGCGGGGCATCGATCTCGACGTGTTCGGCCTGCCCTCGACCGCGGTCGAAGGATGGATCGCCCGGGGTTGGGCGTCGAGACAAGGCACGCGAGTCCGGCTGACGACCGGTGGCTGGCTGCTGCTCGATGAGCTGGTCGCCACGCTGGCGGCGCGCATGAAGGAGGACGAGACAGGGTGAGCGGCCCGAAGAATACGACCGGCAGGATGTCGGGCGAGAGCGAGACGCTGAGCGAGCGCGAGAAACAGGTGCTGCAGGCGGTCGTCGATGCGTACATCGACTCGGCCGAGCCCGCCGGTTCCCGCAGGATCGTCCGACAGTTCGAGCTCGGCGTCTCCGCGGCCACCGTGCGAAATACGATGGCGGATCTCGAGTCCAAGGGATTCCTCACCCACCCGCACACGTCGGCCGGGCGCATGCCGACCGACCTGGCGTACCGGTACTACGTGGATGAGCTGATGGGCCCCCGGAATCTTACGCCGGGACAACGAGCCCGGCTCGAAAAGGAGCTGGTCGGAAGCTCGCCACCGAACGAGCTCCAGTCGCTCGTGCAGCGGGCGGCCACGGTTCTCGGACTCATAACCGGAGAGTTGGGACTTTCGGTCGGCCCCCTGCTGGCCGAGGCGGTACTGCGCAGGCTCGATCTCGTGCCGGTTCACTCGGAGAAGGCGCTGCTGGTGCTCACGCTCGAGTCCGGCGTCGTGCGCACAGTCTACGTCGATCTGCCCACCGCGTTGCCCGCCGAGACGCTGAGCGCGATCGCTGCGGTGCTCAACGAGCGACTGGCCGGTAGCTCCCTGCGAGAGATTCACGGCACCCTGACCGAGCGCTTGCGCGACATCCGGCTGCCCGACGCTACGGCGAGTGACTTCGTCAACATCTTCGTACAATCGGGCCCCGAGATCTTCGAGTGGGCGCTGAGCGGGCAGGACGTGCATCTCGGCTCGCTCTCCCTGCTCGCCGACCAGCCCGAATTCAACAGCGGCGACCGGCTCAGGGCTCTGATGGAACTCGCGGAGAAGCGAGAGCTTCTGGCCTCGGTGCTGCATCAGCGAGGAACCGCGGAAGGTCCCCAGATCACGATCGGCACGGAGCACGGTGCCCCCGAACTGGCGGGGCTCACGATCGTGACCGCTTCGTACGCCGTCGGGCAGCTCGCGGGCGTGGTCGGAGTCATCGGGCCGACTCGCATGCCCTACGAGAAGATCGTCGCGGTCGTGGACACGACCTCTTCTATGGTCTCCAGCCTTCTCGACGACTGAATTTCTCGACGCGACGGAACGGGACAGGAACAAGAACCATGAACGTTGTGCCCGGTCCGAGTGACCGGACCCGGATGCGGCCCTGCAACGAAGAGAGCGGATGACGGATTATTACGAGCGGCTCGGGGTGTCCCGGGACGCGGATATCGACGAGATCAAGAAGGCGTATCGGCGCCTCGCGATGGACTCGCACCCGGATCGCAACAACTCCCCCGATGCCGAGGAGCGCTTCCGGCAGGTCACCGAGGCCTACGAGATCCTGCGGGACCCGGAGAAGCGAGCCCTGTACGATCGCTACGGCGAGGCGGGAGTCAAGCGAGGTTCGGGAGCCGGCCCCGGCTTCGGAGGCTTCGACTTCGCGGATGCCTTCGAGGTGTTCATGCGCGAGTTCGGCGGCATGTCGGGGCTCGGCGACCTGTTCGGGGGACGCGGCCGGCCGTCGCGTGGACCCCGGCGCGGGAGCGATCTTCGAATGCGGCTCTCCGTCTCTCTCGAGGAAGCGGCCCGAGGAGCCCAGCGGAGCGTGAAGGTCAAGGTCCTCGATTCGTGTGAAGCCTGCGGCGGTACGGGAGCCGAGCCGGGTACCCGGCCGGAGCGGTGTGCGACCTGCGGCGGGGCGGGGCAGGTCCGGCAGGTCCAGCGATCGATGCTCGGCCAGTTCGTCAGTGTCCGACCCTGTCCGGCGTGTAACGGGGTCGGGGAGACGATCTCCTCGCCGTGCGCGCGATGCGAGGGGGAGGGTCGACGGAAAGTCGAGCGTATGATCGAGCTCGAGATTCCGTCCGGTGTCTCGACGGAAGACTACCTCAAGTTGAGAGGGAAGGGCAATGCCGGGGCCTCGGGAGGTCCCCGAGGAGATATTCTCGTCTTGGTGGAGGTCGAGGCCGATCCGGCCTTCGAGCGCCATGGCGACGACCTGGTGACCAACCTGGCGGTGACGATGAGTCAGGCGGCGCTCGGGGATGAAGTGGAGGTACCCACCATCATCGACGGCGTCGCTCGCCTGAAGGTCCCCGCAGGTATACAGAGTGGCCAGGCGCTGCGACTGCGCGGGAAGGGAATGCCCCGGTTACGTGAAAACGGTCGAGGAGATCAGATCGTTCGAGTCCTGGTCTGGACCCCCACCCAGCTCTCGAAGGAAGAGAGAGAAGTGTTCGAAAGGCTCCGGGGGGTCGAAAGCCCGGCACCCGAGCCGGACATCGAGGAACCGGGGTTCTGGGAGCGTGTCAAGCGCGCATTCACGGCTTGAGGAGTCGGCGGATTCGGCACGTCGCGCCTCGGAACGGATGCACCGGGCGAACGCGCCGAAGATCTTGACGTTCCTCGATCTGCCTCTTCCCCGGCACCGATTCACGAGCATGCGGGAGGCGAGTTGGACGAAGACGTGCGCGGACGGCCCACCGAGGCCGAATTCGATCCCTATTACCGACGCTACATCGATCGGATCACAGGGCGGGACATCCTCTCCACGCTGCGGTCCCAGCGAGCGGAGATCGCGAACTTCGTCTCACGGCTTTCGCCCGCGATCGCTGATCATCGCTACGCGCCCCGAAAGTGGACGACGCGGCAGGTATTGAACCACGTCTGCGACACCGAGAGGATCTTCGCGGCTCGGGCCCTCTGCGTGGCCCGAGGGGAGACAGGACCGCTTCCCGGTTTCGATGAGAACGCGTATGCCGCCGCTTCCGAGGCCGACCGCAGGCCACTGGCCGACCTCGGGCGCGAGCTGGACATGCTCAGGGGAGCGACGATCGGTATGCTGAGCGCGTTCGATGACGCGGCATGGAGGCGCGTCGGAACCGCCAACGGGTCCCCGGTCTCCGTCCGGGCGATCGCATGGATCCTCGCGGGGCATGCGGACCATCATCTGCACGTGATCCGAGAACGGTACCTGCAAGCGAACGCGTGACCGGCGAGGGCGGGGTACGGGACGATCGGAAGGGCCGTCCCCGCGGGTACCTCTCTTCTTTCCGGGTCGGAGGTGCGCTGGCGCGTCCGATCGCCTCGCGCATTCGTGCCCCGGCCCGCCGCGTCCTCACCGCCCGCAGCAGGACAGATCGTCCCGCCGACAGGCGTCCGGGGTCCGTTTCAGTCTACCCGTTCGTGTGCAAATTGCTGTGAGACAGCGATTTGGGATACGATCGCGGGGAATTCGGGGCTGGCTCGCTTCATGCAACCGGAAGCTCCACCCGCGGCGAACGCGCGGGCCCGGGGCCACTGGACACATATCCCGACGGGAACGCCCCGACCGAACCGACCGACCCGGAGGCGTCGTATGCCCGATACCATGGACAAGAAGGCCGATCTCGCCGGACCCGGCGTGAGCACTTACGAAGAAGTCGCGAAGATCCTGCCCACCGATTACGAGCCTCTGCTGGACCGTAAGGAGACGCAGAAGGCGCTGTACGAAGTGAAGCGGATCATCGAAGACGGCCTGGCCCGCGAGCTCAACCTGATGCTGGTCCAGGTGCCTCTGATCGTCACCGTCGAGAGCGGTGTGAACGACATGCTGGACCGCGACGGCTCCCGGACACCGATCGAGTTCGATTGCGGCCTCGGCCTCGAAACCCCGATCCGAGCGAGCGTGGTGCAGGCGGCGACGAAGTGGAAGAGGCCGGCGCTCAAGCAGTATGGCTGCGATGTGGGCGAGGGTATCAACACCGATATGCGGGCTGTCAGAAAAGACTACTTCCTGGATCACGATCACAGCTCGTACGTCGATCAGTGGGACTGGGAAAAGGTCATCACCGCAGACCAGCGCAACCTGGACTTTCTCAAATCCACGGTGAAGAGCATCTGGAAGGTGCTGAAGGAAGCCGAGGAACACGCGCTGACGCATTACCCGGCGCTGAACGACCCCAGGTACCCGCCGCTCCCGGATGAACTGGTGTTCCTGCATGCCGAGGAGATTCTCGACATGTATCCTGATCTGCCGCGCAAGCAGCGCGAGACGAGGGTGATCCGGGATCACGCTCCGGCGATCTTCATCATCGGAATCGGGTCCGTGCTCAAGGACGGTTATCCGCATGAGATGCGCGCCGCCGACTACGACGACTGGATCACCGACACATCGGCCGAGACCGGGAAGGACACGCACGGTCTGAACGGTGACATCCTCGTCTGGAACCCGGTGACCGAGCGACGCCACGAGCTGACGTCCATGGGGATCCGGGTGACGAAGGAGACGCTCCGGAAGCAGCTCGAGCTCAGCGACCAGCTGGACTTCCTCGAGCAGCCGTATCATCAGGCGATCCTGAACGATGAGATTCCGCTCAGCATCGGCGGTGGAATCGGACAGTCCCGAACCTACATGCTGCTGCTTCGGAAGGCCCACCTCGGGGAGGTGAGTGTCACGGTCTGGCCGGAAGAGCTGAAGAAGATCTGCGCGGAACGGAACATCCGCGTACTGGAGTAAGTCGGGAGACCTGAGGAGATCCCCCGCCGGGCGTATCGCGAGGGCCGCTTTCCGCCGTCGAAGCGGATGCTCGCGATGACTGCGGCGGGGCCCTCGACGGGATTCGCGACGGAGCGACATCCGGAAAGGGGCGGAGCGTGCACTGGCGGCTGATTCCGGTACTTGTGAGCGCCGTACTGATGGCGGCCCATTTCTCTCGCGCGGGAACGACCGCCCTGATGCTGATGTCCCTGGCGATGCCGCTCGTGCTTCTCGTCAGGCAGCCATGGGCCACCCGCCTCGTGCAACTGGGACTCGTGATCGCAGGCTTCGAGTGGCTCCGCACGCTGTGGAAGATCGCCGCGCGGCGAATGGAGTCCGGTCAGCCATGGGTCCGAATGGCGGTGATCCTGGGAGTCGTCTCCCTCTTCACCTGGGCCTCGGCGCTGTTGCTCCGAGCGCCCGTGGCACGGTCGAACGGGTCCCGTGCGGGAGGCGATCGATTCGATGATGCCGCCGGGTGACCGTTAGCCGATCCCGCTGGAGAAGGGCCTGCTCATCCCCCAGGGCCTGCGCCCGCTGCAGAGCGGCGAAGCCATGATCCGACTCGGGAATCGGAAGGTCGCGGGCGGCGTCTGCGGTCAGCAGGAGAAAGACGCCGGTATTTGGACCGCCCTTGTGCAGCTGTCCGCTGGAATGCAGGTAACGGGGTCCGAAACCCGCCGTGGCCGGCACGCCCGTGCGCCGACGAAGCGCCGACTGGAGACTCTGCAGCAGGAGTTCGCGCTCCCGCGTCGCGGCCACGAATGAGAGTACCGCGCAGTAGTCATCCGGGCGGGCGAGTTCGAGGAAACTGCGAACCAGGTCATCCGCGCTCTCACGGTCCAGCCCTTCGCTCCACGCGGCCGCGCCGTCGAGGTGTACCTCCAGCGAATCCGAGACGGCCGTGGGCGCTCCTCCGCCGGGCATCGTGTCCGCCGGGGTCTCGTCGAGAATCTCCCGGGTGATCTTCTTGCTCGCGGTCACGTCGGGCTCGTCGAACGGGTTGACCCCCAGGAGAGCGCCTGCGACCGCGGTGGCGATCTCCCAGCGCAGAAACTCGCCGCCGATTGCCTCCGGTTTCGGAAGGACGATCCGAAACACGGGGTGTCCATCGGCGGCGAGGGCCGCGGCTCTCGCGTCATCCGCCACGTTCCGTTCTTCCGCGAGCGACAGCAGGACGAAGAGGCGATCCGGGCCGTAGGCATCGGGGTCGGCCAGAGATTCGTTCGTCACCGGTATGATGCCGGTTCCCGACTTCCCGGTGCTCTCCGCGACCAGCTGCTCGATCCAGAGCGGAAGCGTCGCCAGGCCCGACGAGGCGAGCAGCGTCAGCTTGTCGCGGCCCGCCTCGTGGTGTGTCGCCAGCGCCACCCCCAGGCGGAGGGCGGGATTGCTGGCGTCGGGAATTTCGGGAGCGCAATCGGCTTGCATGTCCAGCGCCGATTCGACGATCGCGGCCACGTCGTAGCCGGCCAGCGCCATCGGCACCAGCCCGAAAGCGGTCAGGGCGGAGAAACGTCCCCCCACGTCGCTCGGCGTCTCGAAGGTGCGCCGGAAACCCTTTTCCTGGGCTTCTCGAACGAGCGGGGATCCGGGGTCGGTGAGCGCCACGAAGCGGGCGCCGGGTCGCGGATCACCGGCTGCCGCGACGAGATCATGGAAATGACGGTAGAGGGAGATGGTCTCGATCGTGCTGCCTGATTTGCTGGCCACGAGGAACAGCGTGCTGAGCGGATCGATGCGTTCCATTACGGCGAGGATCGCGGCCGGGTCCACATCATCCAGCACGATCAGTTCCGGCCAGCCCTCTACCTGGCCGAAAGTCCTCGTGGCCACGAGCGGGCAGAGGCTGCTTCCGCCCATTCCCAGCAGAAGCAGGTGCGAAACGCCTTCTTCCCGGACCTCGTCGGCGAATCGCTGCAGCTCGTAGAGGTCGTCCCGTGCGCGCCGCGGCGCCTCCACCCATCCGAGACGCTGACGGATCCTCTCGGCGGTGTCCGGATCGTCGGTCCAGAGCGAGGGATCGCGTGCTGCGATCCGGGTGCCGTATCGCTGCTCGGCCACGGCGGCGATCGCGAGCGCCCGCCTGGCCTATCGGAGTTTCGAATCGGCTCTCTCCGGAGAGGAATGGCAAGCTCTCGCAGAGGCCGGAGCACGACC
>JARRPA010000103.1:0-8421 GCA_037383305.1 Gemmatimonadota bacterium
CAACTTCATGTCACCCTGGTCGGCGACGCGGAAACAATCGATAAGATTCTCGTACGCCAGGACAGCGTGCCGGAAAATATTTCGGTCAAGCAGGCCGACCGGGTGATCCCGATGTACGAAGCGTTCTACGAGGAGGTCCTGGCCTCGTGAACGGCTGGCAGGCCGCGCTGCTTGGGGTGATTCAGGGGCTGACCGAGTTCCTGCCCGTGTCCAGCAGCGGGCATCTGGTTCTGTCGAAGGCGCTGCTCGGACTGGAGTTGCCGGGAGTGACGTTCGAGGTGGTCGTGCATCTGGCCACGCTCTGCGCCGTGCTCTGGGTGTACCGGGCGAAGGTCATCTCCCTCGCGACGGGAGCGCTGGGCGGACGGAGAGAGGCGTGGATCTACATCGGTCTGCTCGCCCTCGCCTCGATCCCGGCCGCCGTCGTCGGGATCGCCGGAGAGGGCTTCTTCACCGGGATGTTCGGGAAGCCGATCTGGGCGGCGGTCTTTCTGATCCTCACCGGGCTCATCGTCTGGTCGATCCAGTACAGCGCGCCGAAGACGACGAAATCGCAGCCGGGTCCGGCGGACGCGCTCGGGATCGGTATCGCCCAGGCCATGGCGATCCTGCCCGGCATCTCGCGGTCCGGATCGACGGTCGCCGCCGGGGCGGCGCTCGGAGTCGATGCCGTGAAAGTGGCCGAGTTCTCCTTCCTGATGTCCGTGCCCGCGATCCTCGGTGCCGGATTGCTGCAATTGGACGAAATCGGTGCGATCGCCGACTCCGGGGGCGCTCTCGGACTGTCGCTCGGTTTCGGCGCGGCCCTCGTATCCGGCATCGCGGCGATCCGTCTCTTCGTCCGGATGCTCGAGAACCGCACCTTCCACTGGTTCGCCGTCTACTGCTGGATCGTCGGCTCGGGCTACCTCCTCGCCGCGTACCTCGTTCCGGGACTTCGCTGATGGCGTCCCGCGGAAGTGAGCGGTTCGGAGAGCCCCTCTCCCTCGAAGCCCTGATCGAGGCGGCGCTGGCCGAAGATCTCGGCCCGGGTGACGTGACCAGCGATTGGACCGTTCCCTCGCGCGCTGGAGGCGATGCGGTCATCGTCAGCAAGGCGGCCGGGGTGGTGGCGGGCATCGAGGCGGCGGCCTCCGTGTTTCGCCGTTTCGATCCGGAGCTGAAGGTCGTGCCGGAGAGAAAGGACGGGAACGGGGTCGGGCCCGGGGATCTCGTGCTCACGGTCTCCGGGTCCCTCGCGTCGATTCTCGGCGCCGAGCGGACGGCGCTGAATTTTCTGGGCCGGCTGTCCGGAATCGCGACGACCGCCCGCCGCTTCGCCGACGCGATAGAGGGAACCGGCTGCCGGATCCTGGACACCCGGAAGACGACACCGGGCTGGCGCGCGCTGGAGAAGGCCGCCGCCGCGGCGGGGGGAGCGGTGAACCACCGGACCGGTCTCTATGACATGGTGCTGATCAAGGAGAACCACATCCGCGCGGCCGGCGGGGTGGCTGCGGCGCTCGAGGGGGCGATCGCGCCGGCCCGAGCGGCGGGAATCGAGGTCGAGATCGAGGTGACCGGGTTCGGCGAGCTGGAGCAGGCGCTGGAAGGAAACTCGCGCCGCGAGAGGCCCGATCGGATCCTGCTCGACAACATGACGCCGGAGGAGCTGGAGCGCTGCGTGCGGCGAGTATCCGCCATCGACGGCCCGCGCCCGAGGCTCGAGGCCTCCGGCGGCGTGTCTCTGGACACGGTGCGCCGGATCGCGGAGACGGGCGTGGAGTTCATTTCCGTCGGGGCGATCACTCACTCGGCCCCGGCGCTCGACCTATCTCTACAGGTGCGACAGGCATGAGCAAGAGGTCCGGGTCGGACTGGGACGCGCACACCGAGGCGGAGCTGCGCGAACGCTGGAATCGGGAGTCGGTGCATCTGCGGGAGCGCGTCGATTCGACGAACGAGGCGGCGAAGCTGCTCGCGGAAGAGGGCGCGCCGGACGGCACGATCGTGATCGCCCGCGAGCAGACGAAGGGTCGCGGGCGGGCGGGCGCCCAGTGGTACTCTCCGAGAGACGGGGGCATCTACCTGAGCATGGTCTACCATCCGCGAGACCTCTCCCACCCGGCTCCTCTCGTGATCCTCGCAGGACTCGGGATCGCCCAGGAGCTGGAGACGAGCTTCCCCGGTCTCCGACCGATGCTGAAATGGCCCAACGATCTGATCATCGGCGATCGAAAGGCCGGCGGGCTGCTCGCCGAGGCCGCCTGGAGCGACGCGGCGCCCCGATATCTGGTCGTGGGCGTCGGACTCAACGTGCGGCCCTTCGGGAAGAAAGGTCCGAAGGAGGTGCGGGAGCGTGCCACGGCGCTGGACGACCATCTCGACTCGCCGGCCGACCTGGTGGAGGTCGCGGACGCCGTGATCCGGGGACTGGAGGAGCACCTCTCGCACCCGGAGCCGGTGCTTTCGCCGGCACTGCTGGCCGAGCTCGACCGACGCGACTGGCTGCGCGATCGCCGGGTGGTGCTCACCGTCCCCGGCGTCGAGCAGGACTCCCGGACCCCGGGGGTGTCCGTCGGGATCGCGCCGGACGGCGCGTTGCTGTTCCGGCCCGATCGAGGCGCCTTGCGACGGATCATGAAGGGAAGCGTAGCGGCGGATTAGCGAACGCGAGGAGGACCGGTGATCCTGGCAGTGGATATCGGAAATACCGAGACTTTGCTCGGACTGTTCGACGGCGACGAGGTCCGCGACAGCTGGCGGCTTTCGACCGAGCGGCAGCGCACGGGAGACGAACTGTACCTGCAGATCGGAGCGTTGCTCGGCGCGCGGACCGGCGGCGCGGAGGTGCCCGAAAGGATCGTGATCGCCTCGGTGGTCCCCGCCCTCGACCGGGCCTGGGATGAGGCCGCGATCCGGCTCGATCTGCCGCTGCAGCGGATCGACTGGCGTACGCCGCTCCCCGTCCGGCTCGAAGTGGACGAGCCCCACTCGGTGGGCGCCGACCGGATCGTCAATACGCTGGCTACCCGGTGTCTGTTCGGCCGGAACACGATCGTCGTGGACCTCGGAACCGCCACCACCTTCGACTGCATCAGCGCGGATGGCGCCTTCCTGGGCGGCGTGATTTCGCCCGGCCCCCGGGCCGGCATCGAACGGCTCCACGCGCTGAGCTCGAAACTCCCGTCGGTTCGGATCGCGCCTCCCGAGAACGTTCTCGGGCGCAACACCGTGGAAGCGCTCGAGTCCGGTGTCTTCTACGCGATCGTCGAAGGCATCGATGGCATCGTCTCTCGTCTGCTCGCGGAATGGGAGCCCGACAACCCCCTCGTGATCGCCACCGGAGGCCTCGCCGGACTGATCGCGCCGCACTGCCGGACCGTTCAGGAGACCGACCCGTTCCTCACTCTCAAGGGGCTCGCATGCGCAGATCGACACCTCGCCGGAGCGAGCGCATGAAGACGCGTCGGCGGCATGCATCTCCGCCCAGGATCTTCCTCGTTCTCCTCTGGGCCCTCTTCGCTCGGAGCCCGCTCGCGGCGCAGGAGAGCGGAGGAGCGACGCCGGCGCCGATCCCGATTCCGGGGTCTGCCGCCGGGTCATGGGAGGCCGAGCGGGAATACGAGCGGGCGCTGCGCTCGGCGATCGATCCCGACACCGTGGCCCGCTTCGCGACCGGTCTGTCGAGCCGCTCGCACATGGCCGGAACGCCCGGTCAGCGGGCCACGCGCGATTCGGTGATCGCATGGCTGACGGCCGCCGGACTCGAGGTGGGCTACGACAGCCTGGTTCTGTACCTGCCGCAGCCGCTCGAGGTATCGGTGGCGCGCGTGCTCCCGGTCCCGATCGAATTCGATCTCACGGAGCCCCCGATTCCGGAAGATCCCTCCACTCGATTCGACGTGGTGCCCGCGTTCCATGCCTACTCGGGCTCCGGCACGGTGGAGGCGGAGATCATCTACGCGAACTTCGGCCTGCCGGCCGACTACCGCGTGCTGGACTCGCTCGGCGTTTCGGTCGAGGGAAAGGTCGTGCTCGCCCGCTACGGACGCAGCTTTCGCGGGATCAAGGCACGCGAGGCCGAGCGTCGCGGTGCGGCCGGCCTGCTGCTCTTCAACGACCCCGAAGGCGACGGCTTCACGAAGGGTGAGGTGTATCCGGAGGGTCCGATGAGGCCCGAGCGGGGCCTGCAGCGCGGGAGCATCCTGAACGCCGATGGAGACCCCTCCACGCCGAACGGTCCCTCGCTGCCCGGTGCTGCTCGTGTGCCCGAGGAGCGGATGGAAGGTGTGGCCCGCATCCCCGTGGTCCCTATCGGTTACGGTGCCGCTGCCGAACTGCTGCGACCTCTCGAGGGACAGGTGGCGCCCGAGGCCTGGCAGGGCGGTCTGGATCTGAACTACAGAGTCGGCCCCGGCCCCGTCACGGCCCGCGTGACCGTGCGGACAGAGACTGGCGATACGGCCTACCGCGCCGCGTTCAACACGATCGCCGCGATCCGGGGCACCGAGTGGCCCGACGAGTGGGTGATCGCCGGCGGCCACCGGGACGCATGGGGGCCCGGAGCGGTCGACAACGTGAGCGGAACGACCAGCGTTCTGGCGGCCGCGCGAGCCTTCGCCGACCTGGCCCGACAGGGAGTCCGCCCCCGGCGTACAGTGGTTTTCGCCACGTGGGACGCCGAGGAGTGGGGCATCATCGGATCGATCGAATGGGTCGAAGCGAACGAGGCGCGTCTGCGCGGCTCGGCCGTGGCCTACGTGAACCAGGACGGCGCCGTGTCGGGAGGGCGATTCGGATCTGCCGCCTCCCCGGAGCTCGCCGGCATGGTGCGGGATCTCTCGTCGGAGATCACCGACCCCGGGTCGGGGCGACCGCTGCGCGACGCCTGGCTCGCCGCGGTCAACGAGGCGCGGGAAGAGGAACCTCTGAGCGTGCCCCCGGTGCGTACGATGGGCGGCGGCTCCGATCACAAGGGATTCTACCTGCGGCTCGGCATTCCGTCGGCCGGATTCGGTTTCGGCGGGCGCGGCGGCGTCTACCACTCGATGTACGATACGCCCTACTGGATGCAGCGATTCGGCGATCCCGGCTATCGGTATCACGCCGTGGCCGGCGGAATGACCGCCTCCATGCTGGCTCGGATCGCGAATGCCGACATTCTCCCGTATGACCACGTGGCGCTGGCCGCCTGGATCAAGGACGAACTCGGATCGCTGTCGGAAACGGTGAACGAGACCCTGCGCGTGGCCGGCGCCGGCCCCGATCCGGCAGCCGGTGTCATGGACCTTCCCGAGCCCGCGGCCTCGGGCGCCTCGCTTCGGGCCGCGTTGTCCGACGCCCTCTCCGCGGCCGACGGGATGGAGGCCGCGGCGCGCGCGCTCGCCGCCTCCCGGGACGAGCGTCTCGCCTTCGGGCGTCCCGACCCCGAAACCGTCAGACAGGTGAACGAAACGCTGCGTCGGGTCGGGCAGGAGCTGGCGCCCGAGACGGCGGGGCGGGGCACCTGGAGCCGGAACCTCACGGTCATATCAGATCCCGACAACGGGTACTCGGCGCTCACCCTCCCGGGCGCGCGCCTCGCGCTCCGGGCCGGCGATCTGGAGGCAACGGAGGCGGCACTCGCGGAACTCGCGGATGCGATTCGCGGCGCCACGGATCGAATCCGCGACGCCGCGCACATGCTGGGAGGGTCCTGACGCGCGATCCGGGACGCGCGTCAGGATCGTCCGGCTCTGGAAGAAGCTCCGGGTTCAGTCCGCCTTGTTGCAGCAGCCGTTGAGCTTGTCCCGGACCTTGGCCGCGTCCGAAGGGCTGACCAGCCGCAGGATGAAGTACCCGACTACCAGAACGAGCGCGACCTTCACCGCGATCACGAGCAGCGGCATCAGCACGCCGAACAACAGGCTGAGCACGGTCATGCCCACCAGGCCGGTATTTCCATCGTCCGGTCTCTCATACGACGGGAGGGACGGCCGGGTTTCAGCCGGCTCGATGCTCGACCGCGGGTGCCAGCCTGACAGGCGGGACGCCGGATCGGCAGGGCGACTGCCGGACCGGCCGACGATCGGACTCTGTGGCCCTGCGAATTGGTTGAATTCCCGCCCGAATTCGTGGCACGTCTCCTGCTCTTACGGATGGCCGGGTCGTACAGCCTTGACCGGCAGAGCCACGCCCGTATTTTTTGACTCGCGACATTGGCACTCAAATAGGTAGAGTGCTAACAACAGCCGGAACGCCGGCATGAACAGTTCGGTTCATTTCGAGGAGGGAATGGACATGGCGAAAGCAAAGATCAAGCCCCTCGCCGACCGCATCGTGGTCGAGCCGCTGGAGGAGACCGAGGAGATGCGTGGCGGTCTCTACATCCCGGACACGGCGAAGGAGAAGCCGCAGCAGGGAACCGTCATCGCAGTCGGCCCGGGCCGACGCTCCGAGAAGGGCGACCTGATCGAAGTCGAGATCTCGGTCGGGGACCGCGTACTCTACGGAAAGTACTCGGGGACCGAGGTGTCGGTGGATGGAACAGACTACCTGATCGTCAAGGAATCCGACGTCCTGGCGGTGCTCGGCTGATCTCGGCCGACCGCATTCGCAGGCTGAACGGACCACGTTACTAAGAGGAGCATCCGAATATGTCCAAGGAGCTGGAGTTCAACACCGAGGCGCGCACTCGCCTCAAGAAGGGCGTCGACAAGCTCGCCGCGGCGGTCAAGGTCACGCTCGGGCCGAAGGGCCGGAACGTCGTGATCGAGAAGAAGTTCGGCAGCCCCACCGTCACCAAGGACGGCGTGACCGTCGCGAAGGAGATCGAGCTCGAGGATCCGATCGAGGATCTCGGCGCGAAGATGGTCAAGGAAGTCGCGACCAAGACTTCCGACAACGCCGGTGACGGCACGACCACCGCGACCGTTCTCGCCCAGGCGATCTACGCCGAGGGGCTGAAGAGCGTCACGGCCGGCGTGAATCCGATGGCGCTGAAGCGCGGCATCGACGCCGCCGTCAACGAGGTCGTCGATCACCTGGCCGGGATGGCCGTGAAGACGACGGGCAAGAAGGAGATCGCCCAGGTCGCCACGATCTCGGCGAACAGCGACGCGGTGATCGGAGACCTGATCGCCGACGCGGCGTGATCACCGTCGAAGAGGCGAAGGGCCTCGAGACCACGCTGGACACGGTGGACGGCATGCAGTTCGATCGCGGCTATCTGTCTCCGTACTTCGTGACGGATCCGGACAAGATGGAGGCCGTGCTCGAGGATCCGATGATCCTGATCCACGACAAGAAGATCTCCTCGATGAAGGACCTGCTTCCGGTCCTCGAGAAGGTCGCCCAGATGGGCAAGCCCCTCCTGATCATCGCCGAGGACGTCGAGGGCGAGGCGCTCGCGACGCTCGTGGTGAACAAGTTGCGTGGCACGCTGAAGGTCTGCGCCGTGAAGGCGCCCGGCTTCGGTGACCGGCGCAAGCAGATGCTGCAGGACATCGCAGTCCTGACCGGCGGACAGGTGATCAGCGAGGAGCTCGGATTCAAGCTGGAGAACGCCGTCGTCTCCGACCTCGGCTCGGCGAAGCGCGTCGTGGTCGACAAGGACGACACGACGATCGTGGACGGAGCCGGCGACCATGACGCGATCAAGGGCCGGATCAGCGAGATTCGCGTCGCGATCGACAAGACCACCTCCGACTACGACCGCGAGAAGCTTCAGGAGCGTCTGGCGAAGCTGGCCGGGGGCGTCGCGGTCATCAACGTCGGGGCGGCGACCGAGACGGAGATGAAGGAGAAGAAGGCCCGCGTGGAGGACGCGCTGCACGCGACCCGCGCGGCCGTCGAAGAGGGGATCGTTCCGGGCGGCGGCGTCGCGCTGCTGTCGGCGCAGGGTGCGCTCGACAAGCTCAAGCGGGACGACTCCGACGAGATGATCGGCGTGCAGATCGTGCGTCGGGCGCTCGAGGAACCGCTGCGCCAGATCGCCCTCAACGCCGGTGCCGAGGGTTCGATCGTGGTCGAGAAGGTCCGCGAGAAGAAGGGCAAGGCCTTCGGCTACAATGCCGCGACCGGCGAGTATGGCGACATGATCGAGATGGGTATCCTCGATCCCACCAAGGTGACGCGTTTTGCCCTGCAGAATGCCGCTTCCGTGGCGGGCCTGATCATCACCACCGAGGCGATGGTTGCCGAGCACCCGCAGGAAGAGCACAGCCATGGCGCGCAGGGCGATCTGGATACCCATGTCCTGGTCCGGATTGCTGCCCTTGAGGCTGCCGATCATGGCCTTGGCGCGAATCAGCGCCACGCCGCCACCGGGAACCACACCTTCCTCCACGGCCGCGCGGGTGGAATGCAGGGCATCCTCGACACGCGCTTTCTTTTCCTTCATCTCGACTTCGGTCGCGGCACCCACCTTGATCACGGCAACACCGCCGGCCAGCTTGGCCA
>JARRPA010000104.1:0-14068 GCA_037383305.1 Gemmatimonadota bacterium
TCTGCTACGACGAGTTCGGACGTGAACGGCCGGGCATCGAGCCATGCCCGCACGATCTCCAGCACGCCGGCCTCGATCGCCGCGCTCTCGTTGTACGCCGGTATGATGACCGACAGCGAAATGGACATGACTTCTCCCAGCCGCAGCCGCTACGGAACGGGGGGATCGTCCCGCCGAAACCGAGGTGTGACCGATCCTTCCTTCCGGCTTTCAGTCGAGCAAACCGAATGCCAGCCGGCATGGGCTGGATTCCCGCGTCATTTACCTCTCCGACTTCTTCCCGATCTCGCCCGGATCCCGCGTTCTGCCCGGATCCGGTGCGGTGCGCACCCGGCCCCGATGGATGCGGGCCCGTCTCCGGGGATGGAGACGGGCCCGCATCGCGGCCCAGCGCTGAGCGGCCGCCTCGCGAACGCGACGGGATCAGAGCTGCTTGACTTCCTCCAGAATCCGGCCGATCGAGTCGCCGGCATCCCCGAACAGCATCATCGTGTTACGGAGATAGAACAGCTCGTTGTCGACCCCTGCGAAGCCCGGGTTCAGGCTGCGCTTCATCACGACGCAGTGCTTGGCCCGATCCACCTCGATGATCGGCATCCCGTACAGGTCGCTGCTCGGCTCATCCCGCGCGGCGGGATTCACCACGTCGTTCGCTCCCACGACGAGACACGCATCCACGTTGGCCATGTCCGGATTGACGTCCTCCGGCTCGTACAGCTGGATGTAGGGCACGTTGGCCTCGGCCAGCAGCACGTTCATGTGACCCGGCATTCGACCCGCCACGGGGTGGACCACGTATTTGACGTTCACTCCGCGGCTTTCGAGATTGTCACAGAGTTCGCGAAGCTTATGCTGGGCCTGGGCGACCGCGAGGCCATAGCCCGGGACGATCACCACCTGCTTGGCGTATGCGAGAAGCATGGCGACGTCATCGGCCTGCACGTCGTTCACATCGGCCATCGTCCGCTTCTCGCCCTTCGCGACCGGCCCCTTGCCCGCCGCCTCTCCGAAGGAACCGAAGATCACGTTGGCGAGGGAGCGGTTCATCGCCTTGCACATGATCCGGGTGAGGATCAGACCCGACGCGCCGACGAGCGCACCGGAAATGATCAGCACATTGTTGTTGAGCACGAACCCGGCAGCGGACGCCGCGAGCCCCGAATAAGAATTCAGCAGCGACACCACGACGGGCATATCCGCCCCGCCGATCGGGATCACCAGAAGGACTCCGAGGATCATGGCGGCGATCCAGAGTCCCCAGTACCAGAGGTTGACGCTGGTCGGGTCGCCTGTCGTGATCGCGCCCGGTGTCGAAATGATCAGCCAGCCCATCAGGGCGAGGATGCCGAGGAACAGGACCGCATTGAGCATCTGCTGGCCGGTGAACTTCACGGCTTTTTCCGTGACGACGCCCTGCAATTTACCAAAGGCGACGAGACTGCCGGAGAAGGTCACGGCGCCGATCAAGGTGCCGAGCATGATCGAGATCGACGAATCCAGCGGGACGTCGGAGACGACCGCGCCGGACTCGATGAACTTTCCGTTGGTGTAGCGGAGAAACTCCGCGGCTGCCACCAGCCCGGAGGCCAGTCCGCCGAATCCGTTGAAAAGGCCTACCATCTGCGGCATCGCCGTCATCTTGACGAGACGTGCCATGAGGCCGCCGACCAGGCCACCGATCAGCAGGCCGCCGATGATCCACTGCCAGGTCAAGATCTCGCCGCCGAGAAGCGTGGCGACGACGGCGATCAGCATTCCGATCGCGGCCAGCTGATTGCCTCCCCGAGCGGTGTCGGGATGACTGAGGCGCTTGAGCCCCAGGATGAACAGCACCGCCGAGAGCAGATAGGCGAGCTGCATCGTCAGTAGTCTCGTATCCATCACTCTGCCTCGGGGTTCGCTAGTTGGTGTCCGTGTCCCGCCGGAACATCTGAAGCATCCGGTCGGTGACCATGAATCCGCCCACCACGTTGATCGTCGCCGCGATCACGGCGACGATTCCAATGATGTCGAACAGGATGCCCTGTCCCATTCCGGCGATCACCAGGGCACCGACGATCGAGATGCCGGAAATCGCGTTGGAGCCCGACATCAGCGGAGTGTGCAGCGTGGGCGGCACCTTCGTGATGACCTCGAAGCCGACGAATACCGCCAGCACGAAGATGATCACGTTGACGAGAATATCCGGCATCGTGGCGGTCATGACTCGTACCTCACCGTTCCGTCGTGCGTTACGACGCACGCTCCCGTGATGTCGTTATCGAGGTCGATGACGAGCTCGCCATCATCGTTGACCAGGTAGCTGAGCAGATTCGAGAGCACCTTGCTGTACATTTGCGAGCCGTGGAGGGGAACGGCCGCCGCGAGGTCCGTCGGACCCATGATCCGGACCCCGTTCCGGACGACCGTCTCACCCGGCTCCGTGAGTTCGCAGTTTCCTCCCGCCGGGGCCGCGAGATCGACGATCACCGATCCGGGTCGCATGACATCGACCATCTCCGAGGTGATCAGGATCGGTGCCCTTCGACCCGGGACGAGAGCCGTCGTGATGACGACATCGGACTTCGCGATGTGCTCGGTCAGCAGTTGACGCTCGTGTTCCTGTTCCTCTTCGGAGACTTCCTTCGCGTAGCCCCCCTCGGTCTCCGTGTCCTCGCCACCTTCCCATTCGACGAATCGGGCGCCCAGGCTCTGCACCTGTTCCTTCGCGGCGGGCCGGATATCGAACGCCTCGACGACGGCGCCCAGTCTCCGGGCCGTAGCGATCGCCTGCAGGCGCTGCGCCAGGGTCGTGCGCGGCATCAACTCCATCGAAAAGGCGGTCACGCCGCGATCTGCCAGGCGCGCCAGCGTCTCTGCATTGGCATGCGGCTGGAGCTGTCCTATCAACAGGGCCCCCGGGGGGATGAGGTCGACTTCATCGATCCCGTCCTCCCGCTCGATCGGACCGTTGACCTTGACGACGACATCCGCTCCTTCGAACAGTTTCGCGGGATCGGCGACCACCTCGGCGCCGGCTTCCCGGTACTCCTCATCGGAGTGAGAAGCGGCCAGTCCCGCACCGCTCTCGACGACGAACTGCATCTCGTCGGAGGCCAGGCGGCTGATCGCGGACGGTGACATGGCTACACGCCGCTCTCCCGGCGTGTGCTCCTTTGGAACCACGATTCGCATGGTGATCCGCTCTTGTGTATAGGGTTCGATTCTGTCCGGCGGTTCGAGACGGCCGGTGCGCGTACGAAACTGCGCTCTCGCTTGACACCGCCCCCGCCCGGAATAGCTTGACGCGGGCCGAAGACGGACATTCCGCGCTTCCCGATCCGGGAGGCGCTATGTTGTTTCCGCGTTCCGCATCGCCCACGACGAAAGGTGCTGCAATGGCCGGCGAGCGTCAGCGAGAACCGTGCCGCTGTCCGCTGTCCCTTCGGATGCTGCCGCCTTTCTCGGAGACGGCCCGCGCGAGCCGCTTGGGAGCCCATAACTCCCATCTTTTCATATGGTTGAAACGTAACAACGGCCGTTGCGCGATGGAACGGTTTTGAGAAACGCGGTCCCATTGATCGCTGTCGTGGGACAGAGTAACCCTGCGCGGGACATCCTGACCAGAGGGGTGCGGGAGCCGCGTAAATCAAGGGTCGGAGATCGTGAATCGTATGCGATGACCGGGAGATGTCGATGTCGAAAGAAATGAAGGTCCTCTGGATCGTGGGCCTGTTGAGCGCGCCTGCCGCCGCGATCGCCCAGAGCCCGGCTCGGAGCGCTGGCGACGCCGGGATCGTCGAGCAGATCGAAGGCGCACTGCTCGCCGCGCCGGCTTCGCTCCGCTCCGGCGCGGAGGTACTCGGAATCGGGGGGGAGGAACGGGATGGGGATGTGCTGACGACTCTGCGCCCGGGCGACAACGGTCTCATTTGCATCGCCGACGATCCGGATCGGGAGGGTTTCCATACCGCCTGCTATCACGAGTCCCTCGAGCCGTACATGCGACTCGGACGCCTGGGGCGTGCCAGCGGCCTGGATCGGAGCGAGATCATGGAATCCCGCTACGAGGCTCTGAGGGGCGGAGCGATCACCATGCCGACATCGGCGGCGCTCTACTCCGTCAGTGCGGAATCCCGGCCGTCCGCGGGCACCGACCCGACGGCGGAAGGGCTCAGACGGCTGACCGTCGTGTATCTGCCGGGAACGACGCTCGAAGGCACCGGACTTCCCGGCCGACCGCAGGATGGAGTTCCGTGGCTGATGCTGCCGGATACGCCGTGGGCTCACATCATGATCTCACACTGAGGACGACCGTGCCGCAGCTCACACGACAGCAGGTCGGTGGCACGCTACTGACGGCTCTGCGCGGAGCGGGTCTCGGCGTCCGCGACCTGTTCGAGGGGAGACAGGAGCCGGTCACCTGGTTCTTCCGCTGCCTGGCGTACGATCAGTCGGAACTGGACATCCTCGAGTCCGGTGCGCTCGACACCCTCCACGCTCCCTCCGCGCTCGTCGAACTGGCCCTGGACGAAGTGGCTCTGGCCGGTGCCCTGATCGGACCGGGAGGGCTCGCGGCGTATCTTACGACCGAGGTGCCCCCCGACGACGAAGAGTCTCTCTCGATCGAGATGGAGGAGCTGGAGCTGGGGCCGGGCGCCGACGATTCCGCGTTCGCCTTTCATCCGGATGTGATGCTCGGGAGCCTGGTGGTAGATGTCGCGCCTCCCGCCCTGTGGCTCGAAGAGCGCCCCGCGGACCCCGAAGGAAACGAGCGTCTCGCCCGACGGCTCGGGATCATGGCCCAGGAAGTGGGCCGGGAAGCCGACGCCGTGGAAGTGCACATCGAGGGAGCGCTGGATGCGTCCGAGGAGGGCTGGGCCGACAACGCGGCACGCGTGCGCCCGGCGGGCGTTTCGGTTCACTTCGCGATCGACATTCCACTGGACGGTGCCGACGAGCGGACACTGGCGAAGTCATTCGATTCGGGAGCGCGAACGGCTGCTCTGGCGCTTGAAGCGATCCGTCGGGTCTTCGAACGGCTGGGATGAGCCGCATCGCCGACCGCGAGGCCGTCCGTCCGGTTGCCGGGCCGGTTCTGAAGCGGGGCGACGGTCAGCCGGGGATTCCCGCGGACCGTTGCTCGACCGTTTCCGCCCGCGCCTGTTTCAGTAGCAGAATCTGAATGAGAGGAAAGGCGAGCGCCGGCAGTCCCCAGTAGTGAAGGGACTTCGCCACCTGCTTCGAGAAGAACAACTCTCCCGTGCCCGTGAGCAGTAACCAGACGACCAGAAGCAGGGAGCGACTCGAACCGGGCAGCAAAAGGGCCAGTACCGGCCAGAGCCAGAGCTGATGATGAATCCAGCTCAGCGGCGCCGCCCAGAGGATGAAGGGCACCATCGCGAGCACTCCGCGCTCGAAGCGGTCACTGGCGAACGACCGGACCGTCGCGATCCAGAGGAGACCGGAGAGGCTCGATCCCACGAACCAGATCGGCAGGGCCCAGACGCCGAGCGTCTCCCGGTTTCGGGAGACGAGTCCGAAGAGCGTCTGGTTGTCCTCCTTGGGGAGATTGTGAGCGTGCACCGGGTCGGTGAGCGTGCTCCACCAGTCGACGTACGTTCCGGCTCCTCCCAGTGCCAGAGGCAACAGGGACAGCCCGAGCGCCGCGGCCAGCAGCGCCAGCATCGTTCGCCTGCGAGAGGTCAGGGGCGGCAGGAGGACGACAGGAGCCCAGAATGGCTTCAGCAGGACCATGATCCCGGCCGCCCCGCCGGAGAGCACGGGCGAGCCGGTCGAGACGACGACGGCCATCAGCCAGAGCAGCAGCAGCGTCACGTTACCCAGCTTCAGCTGCCAGGCCAGAGCAGGGATCACGAACAACAGTCCCAGGAAAAGGTATCGATCTTCGAGCTCGAATACCGTTCGGAACCGACGGCCCGCGTCCCAGATCCAGAAGCCGTTCAACGCCGCCCAGGCGAACTTGGCCAGCATCCAGGGCAGGAGCGCGAGCGGCGCGAAGAGTATCGCGAAGAGCGGGTGGTACTTGAAGGGCGTCAGCTCGGTCGGGCGGTAGACGTCGGTCCACCCCCCGGCGAGGAAACGCTTTCCGGCCTGGTAGTATATGCGAAAGTCGTCCACGTATACGGCCGAGAGTGTAAGGACGCAGACGAGCGCGAGCGGGGTGAGCCAGTCGAGGCGTTCGGAGTCCGGCCGGAGCGCCTTATCTGTCGCGATCGACCCCCGTTCGATGTTCAGCGTCTCTCCACTCCGCGGAGTGCCAGGACGCTGTCGACCGCAGTACGGAAGCGCTCGATCGAGACGGCCCCACGGATGGCGATGCTGTCCCCGACGACGAAGAACGGCGTGCTCGTGATCCCGGATCGCAGGGCCGAGTCGTAGTCCGCCACCTGAAGCGGAGCCGTGAGGTCATTTCGAAGGCAGGCGGCGTAGCTCGACTCGTCCACACCGATCTCGCCGGCCCAGCGGGTGAACAACGCGGCCATGTCCGGCGCAGCCGTCCACTCGGCGGTTCGCTCGAACAGCAGGTCGTGCATCGGCCAGAAGCGCCCGGCCGCTCCGGCGCAGAAAGCCGCCTCCACGGCCGGCCATGCTCTGGGATGCGTGGAATTCGGAAACGAGATCCAGAGATACCGGGCGAGTCCGGACCGTACGTAGAGACTGTCGATCATCCGCCAGCTCTCGGCGTAGAACCGGGCGCAATACGGACACTGGAAGTCCGAAATCTCGACGATACGGATGGGGGCTGCAGAATCGCCTTTGACCCGTGCGCGGTCGGCCCGCTGGAGCACGATCTCCTGCGAGGAGGGCACGACCCGGGGCACATCCTGGCCCCGGCCCGCACCCGGCAGGAGGAAGCACGCACCCACGAAGAGAAACGCGGCCCGGAAACCGACACGGGTCGCGCGATCGCCGCGCGCGCTTCGGCTCACGCGGAGAGATCCGATACGACCTGATCGGCGTGCTCGGCCGGCTTCACCTTCGGGTACGCCTTTTCGATCCGCCCGTCCGGGCCGATGACGAATGTCGACCGGAGAATGCCCTGGTACTCGCGTCCGTACATCTTCTTCGTGCCCCAGGCACCATAGGCCTCCGCGACTTCGTGGTCCGGATCGGACAGGAGAGGGAAATTCAATTCGTACTTGTCCCGGAACTTCTCGTGAGACGCGATATCATCCGGGCTGACGCCCAGCACGATGGCGTTCTTCTCCTCCAGGACGGCCGCGTTGTCCCGAAATCCGCAGGCCTCCTTCGTGCATCCCGAGGTATCGTCCTTTGGGTAGAAGTAGAGGACGACCCTGCGGCCACGCAGGTCCGACAGCTTGATCGTATCGCCGCCGTACGTCTCGAGTTCGAATTCGGGGGCGAGATCACCCTCTTTCAGCATCCTAATCTCCCGCGTCGAAGTGAGATGTTGCCAGAGCTTCATAGGAGGCGCCCAGCTCGGTTCGGGCGGCCGTGATGTCCTCGGCTCTCACCCAGGCACTGCCGACGGCGAGGCGCAGGACATATCGGCCGGAGAGCTCCGTGTGAGACAGGAACACCCGTCCGCGGCGGTTTACCATCTCCAGCAGCCGGCGGTTCCAGTCGTTTTCGTCTCCGATGATCTCCGATGGCGTTCGATCCGCCGGCGGAACGGCCCGGAAACAGACGGTCGAGAAGTTCGGTGGGGCCGCGAGCTCGAATCTCTCGTCGGCCGCCACCCACTCGGCGAAGCCGTGCGCGAGCTCGATGTGCCGACGGAGCATCCCACGAAGCGCCTCCGCTCCCTGACGTCGGAACAGGAACCACAATTTCAGGGCCCGGAAACGGCGGCCGAGCGGCAGACCGTAGTCCATCAGGTTCCGGGCTTCCACGTCCGTCTCCAGGTAGACCGGCGTGGAGCTCAGCGAGCGCCGGACCGCATCGGCGTCGCGAAAGAGCAGGACGCTGCAGTCGATCGGGGTGGTCAACCACTTGTGCGGATTCAGGACGATGCTGTCCGCCCTTTCCCAGCCTCTGAACAGGCCGCGCAGTTCGGGAAGCGCGGCCGCCGGTCCGGCGTACGCGGCGTCCACGTGCAGCCATACGTTCTCCTCCGCGCAGATGGCAGCGATGTCGGCTACCGGGTCGACGCTGGCCGTGGATGTCGTTCCGAGCGTCGCACAGACCATCACGGGTGTGTCGCCCGCCGCTCGATCCTCCGTCAGCCGCCGTAGCAACTCGTCGGGGCGCATCCGGAAGCGATCGTCGCTCGCGACACGTCGGATGCCTTCCAGCCCGATTCCGGCCGCGATCGCCGACTTGTCGATCGAGGAGTGGGCCTGGTCGGACTGGTAGACCCGCGGCCGGCCGGCTCCCGATCGTCGGAGACCCCGCTCACGGGTTCCGGGGAACGCCTGCTCGCGGGCGGCGAGGACCGCGGTGATGCTCTAACTCGACGCCGTGTCCTGCAGCTCGCCCTCGAACGCGGGCGGAAGGCCTACGAACCGCCTGAACAAGTCCACCATTCGCGTCTCCATTGTCGTCGAGCAGCGCTTCGAGGGGCTCCGGGTCCTCGGGTGCCTGCTCCGGAAGTCGGGCCAGGAGGTCCCCGGGCGACACGTCCGGCAATACGGGAAGAGAAGGGAGCCGTTCCCGGTACTCCGCGATCCACCGGGACACGCGCTCGGAAGCGGTGAGGAACGAGTCTTGGCTCACGCGACGCGCTCTCCGGGAGGCCGACGCACGGTCAGGACCGACACGGCATCCGGACCTGATCGCGGGGAGTCCGGTCCTGTCCCGTCTCGAGGGAGCGTCCCTCGCCGCGGCGAATGCGGGTAAGGTCTGAGGGCTGGTTCATGGGGAGAGGCTATCCGCCCGGCCCTCGACTCTCAAGCGGAACGGGCCGTGCAGAGGGCGGGGGCGCGGAGATAACTTGCACGCGTGAACGATTCCGAAGATGGGGCGGGCCCGTCCCTCGATCACCTCCTCGATGGGTGTCGCATCGCTCTGGAGGCGGAGATGGAGGCGGTCAGGGCGGATCTCGATGCCCGCGGACTGTCCTCGCCCCTGGCGGGGGGAGGAGGACGACGTGTCAGTCCGGCCGGTTCGCCGCCCGTGTATGAATGGTCGCTCCCTTCCGGCCGATATGGAATTCGAGTCGACGACGCCGTTCGCGTGGAGTCGGAGCGCGGCCGCGGACTCGGGACCGTAGTCCGGTACTTCGGAGCGCAACCTTCCGTCCGGGTCCGTCTCAACGAATGGCTCGGGCAGCACCCCGGGCCGGCACTTCTCACGTTCGATCCGACATGGATCCTCGAGGCGCTCAGGAGCAGACTGAGCGAGATCGACGAGGATCCGGACAGATTCCACCCGGTCACGGCCTTGAGGTTGCTGGGGCGCGAGTTTCCGCGAGTCGGTCGGGTCGAGGTTCCCGACACGGCAGATCCGGGACTGAACGAGTCGCAGAGGCGTGCACTGTCCCGCGTACTCGGCAGCGAGGTGCAGCTGGTCTGGGGCCCGCCCGGCACGGGCAAGACACGGCTCCTGGGTTCAGCGGTCGCCGCGCTCGCCGCCGGAGGCAGAGTGCTCGTCGTGGCTACGACGAACGTCGCGGTGGACGAGGCCGCGGCGAGGGTTGCCGCCTGCCTCGGCGAGGATGCCATCGAGGCCAATCGCGTTGTCCGCGTGGGGGCGGAATTCAGCCCGACGGGCGATCGCCGACTCGGCCTCGAGGCCGCCGTCGAGCGCTCCGAGCGAAGAGAGCCCTCGCGGCTCTCCCGGTCTCTGCTCGAACTGGAGGGCACACTCCTCGACGGTCGAGCCAGAGCCCGCAGTCCGGATCTTTCGCTCGCCGAACGCCAGGCGCGGCTCGTCGGTCGAGCCCGCGGGGCGGCGGACGCCGTTCTCGCGCAGAGGGCGGGGCGGCTTGCCGCGGAGATGGGCCGGGCGACGAGAGCACAGCTGGATGGTGCACGGGTCGTGCTGTCGACCTTCGCGAGTCTCGCGATTCGTGATGAGCTGGCGGCCCAGCGGTTCAATCACCTGATCGTGGACGAGGCCAGTGCCGCCCCGCTTCCTCAGGTATTCCACGCTGCGTGTCTGGCCGATCGGTCGGCTTCCGCATTCGGAGATTTTCAACAGCTTCCTCCGGTCGTGCTGAGCCGGGACGCGCGGGCCCGACGCTGGCTCGCCCGCGACCTGTTCGAGGAATCAGGTGTGCTCGGACACGGGGACGGCGACGGCCTGCCGTCCGCGACGGACGGACTCTGCTCGATGCTGGACGAACAGTACCGGATGCGACCCCCGATTCGATCTCTCGTCAGCGATTTCTTCTATGGCGGACGGCTGCGGGACGCCGATGCGGTTTCTTCGGCCGATCCGCCGGGCGCCGCACTCGTCTTGCTGGAGAGCGGAGGTCTCGAGCCCGTCGTTTCCCGGGTCGATGGATCCAAAGAGAACGCAGCTCACGTCGAGGCCATCCTCCAACTCCTCGAGGTGCTCGGACGCGAGGGCGTGGGCGATGTCGGAGTGGTGACCCCCTATCGGGCCCAGACCCGGTCGTTGTGGCAGGCCGTCCGGGGTCGGCTGGGTCAGGTGGCGCCCTCGGGTCTCGAGATCAGTACGATTCACCGCTTCCAGGGGCGTGAGAAGGCGGTGGTCATCCTCGATACGGTGGACGCGCCGCCCGGCTCCAGCTGGTTCCTGAACGAACGCCGGAACGCCGATCTGCCCCGGCTGGTCAACGTCGCCCTGTCACGAAGTCGGGACCTGTTGATTCTCGTGGGAACGACCGCCGGCCTGCGCCAGACGCTGCCCGACGACGCGCTTCTGAATCGGGTGATGGAACGGGTCGCGGAAGCGGGGACGACGGTCGATGCACGCCGTGTGTTCGAGATCGGTCCGCTCCTTCGGAGGGGTCAGAACCACTCCAACCCTCTCGAATGATCCCGACGACCCTCGGTCGCTGATGGGGAGCGGGCGTCATGTCTTTTCCAAAACGACGACCGCCCTCGGATCGTGCCTTGACTTACAAAAATCTCTTTTTTATCTTACTGACGTGCCGTGGAGGAGGCACCGGCGGTCATGAACGACGCCGCGCCGGAATAGCGACGGCAGGTCGCTCGATGTGACGGGACAGCTCTCTGACGAGGACCGAAACGCCACGCAGCTGATCGAGCGGAGGGACCCAGACCTGTCGGAAACTGGAAGGAAAGCGCAACCGACCAGAAGACACGCTACGACGTGGAAAAGATATCCTCTCCCAACCCCCGGCACTCCTCGGAGTGACCGGGGGTTGAGCTTTCCTACCCATCTCCTGCCCTCACCTCGATGCGGTGCTCCGGAGGGGACCCTTCGGGGTCGCCGTCGGCCGTCTCCTGGCGGTTCCGGCGACCGGCGAGATCTCTCGGCTGGCTCGGAACGGGGAATCGAGTGGCGATATGACTTTTTTAAAAAAATGATGTGGACTGATTGTGGACGAGATGTGGAAAAAGCAAGAAAGAGATCGTGAGAAGAGCCCGGCGAGCGGTTGACGCCGTACGGACGGTTTATGCACATCGCTGTTGATTGTCGAGGATCATCGCGAACGACAGGCGGGAAGGAGCGGTGCGATGCGGGTGGTGGTGCAGCGGGTCGGTGAGGCAGCCGTGACCGTGGGCGGGACGGTCGTCGGCGAGATCGGGCGCGGGCTGCTGGTGTTCGCCGGCTTCGGGCCGGATGACGACGAGGAGGTGCTGAAGTGGATGGCATCCCGCCTGCTCGGGCTCCGTGTCTTCGCGGATGCGGAGGGCCGCATGAACCTGGACGTTCGGGAGGCTGCGGGAGAGATTCTCGTGGTCTCTCAGTTCACACTGTACGGGGACTGTTCGAGGGGCCGTCGGCCCAGCTTCATCTCGGCCGCGCCGCCGGAGCGGGCGGAGGTATTGTACCGGAGCTTCGTCGATCTCTGCCGTCGTGGCACCGTGCCCGTCGCCGAGGGACGCTTCGGTGCCGAAATGCAGGTGAGCCTGCGGAACGAGGGTCCGGTGACACTGGTGATCGAGCGTTGAGCGTCCGGCTGATTCTGGCCTCGGCATCTCCCCGGCGGGTCGAGATCCTGACGCGTCTCGGACTCTCTCACACCGTACGCGTACCGGAGGTCCCGGAACTGTTGATTCCGGGGGAGCGGCCCGCCGCGGCGGCCCGGCGGCTCGCCGTCGCCAAGGTGGAGGCCGTGCACGTAGGACCGGACGAGCTTCTCGTCGGTGTATACCGGACTGGCACTGCGCACCAGCTCACGCGTAGAGGCCGGCGTCAGCGCCACGCGGGTCCGGTTTCGCTCGCTTGCTCGCGTCGAATGCGAGGAATACGGTGCCAGCGGCGAGACCGCGGACAAGGCCGGAGCCTACGGGATTCAAGGGCGCGGATCGGCGCTCGTCGAGCGAATCGACGGAGATTTCTTCAACGTCATGGGGCTCCCGGTGCAGCTCTTCCTCCAGCTTTTGAGCCGACACGGCTACCGGTACGATTTCCGGTCGATCGCGCCCATCCCGCACGAGCCTGTCGGGTCCGAATGATGCCCGCCCCGTTCCCGGATCGTCGAACGTGAGCCCTGCCACCGCCGTACTTGCAATCGACCAGGGGACGACCGGTTCCCGAGCTCGATCGGTCATCGGACGGGCGGTGACCGAGGCCGGCCTGACACCGGACGTCATTTCGGCGATCGGAATCACCAACCAGCGTGAGACGACCGTCGTCTGGGACCGCACGACCGGTCGACCTCTCGGCCCCGCCATCGTCTGGCAGGACCGACGGACCGCGGATCGCTGTGCGGAACTCCGAGAGCTCGGATACTCGGAGATGATCCGGGAGCGAACAGGTCTCGTCGTCGATCCCTATTTCTCTGCGACGAAGCTGGAGTGGCTGCTGCGCAGGGACCCGGATCTGCGCGACCGGGCCGTCGCCGGTGACGCCTGCTTCGGCACGATCGACGCCTGGCTGATTTTCAAGCTTACGGAGGGGGCGGTCCATGCCACGGATCACACGAACGCCTCCCGGACGATGCTCTACTCACTGGAAACCCGGGACTGGGATCCGGAGCTTTGCGCGCTGTTCGGTGTGCCTCCAGAGATGCTTCCGGCCATACACCCGTCTGCCGGCGTGATCGGTCGCAGCGCGCCGGCCGTGTTCGGCGCGGACGTCCCCATCTCCGGGGTCGCCGGAGACCAGCAGTCGGCGCTCTACGGACATGGCGCCTGGAATGCTGGGGACGTCAAGAACACATACGGAACCGGGGCCTTTCTGCTCCTGCATTGTGGCGACGAACGAGGAACCGACGAGGAAGGAGTCCTCACGACTATCGCCTGCGGTCCCGGAGGCGAGCCCCAGTACGCCAAGGAGGGATCGATCCTCGTCGCCGGCTCTGCGCTCCAGTGGCTCCGGGACGGCCTCGGGCTGATCGCCGACTCCTCCGAGAGCGAGGCGCTGGCACGCAGCGTACCGGACACGGGCGGAGTGGTGTTCGTTCCGGCGCTGACGGGGCTCGGGACACCCTGGTGGGAGCCGAACGCAAGAGGTGCGATCTTCGGCCTGACGCGCGGGACCGAGCGCGAGCACCTGGTCCGCGCGGCGCTCGAGGCCATGGCGTGCGGAACGCTGGAGGTGGTCGAGGCCATGGAGCGCGCGTCTTCCACCGCGCCCGGTCGACTTCGTGCCGACGGCGGGGCCTCGAACAACGACTGGCTCATGCAGTTCCAGGCGGATCTGCTGGGGCTCGAGGTGCACCGACCCGGAGAGACGGAGCTCACCGCCATCGGTGCCGCGGGGCTCGCGGGCGTGGGAAGCGGGTTCTGGAACCGTCCGGAAGACTTCCTCGATGCGCTGGGAGAGGGCCGCGTCTTCCGGCCGGGACCCGATGCGGCCGACATCCGGGAGCGGGCGATGACGGATTGGAGACGCGCGATCCGCGCCTTGCTCTCCTGGACCTCGGACTCCTGATGGAGCCGGCCGTGCGAAGGGTGACGCCTCCGCTCCGGATCGGAGTGATCGGTTCCGCAGACGCGACCGAGGCGGCGAGAGAGGCCGCACGCGGGGTCGGCCGCGCGCTGATGGAGGCGGCGGCGGTGGC
>JARRPA010000104.1:14096-15118 GCA_037383305.1 Gemmatimonadota bacterium
GATGAGGGTGGACTGGTACTCGGCTTCCTTCCGGGCTCGGACGCGGACGCAGGGGCGGATGGCGTTACGATTCCGATCGCCACGGGACTCGGCGAAATGCGCAATGCGCTGGTGGTTCGGGCCTCCGAGGCCCTGATCGCGATCGAAGGCGAATGGGGTACCTTGAACGAAGCGGCCCTCTGCATGAAGATCGGCAGGCCGCTGGTCGGCGTGCGGGATGCGCTCGGCGATCGATTTCCGATCGAGCGGTTCGAAGAACCGGCGGCCGCGGTGGCTCGCGCGGTGGAACTCGCGTCCGCCCGCCGATATGCGGGCGGACAGGCGACGCATACAACTGGCTGAACAGGCGGTGCAAACGTGTACGCGGTTTATATATTCGGTGGCATTCTCGCACTCCTTCTCGCGGCGGTGATCTTCGCCCCGATGGTGGAGCGGAAAAGCGTTCGGGAGGCGGAAGCGCCCACGCCCGAGGGCCGGAAGGCCCGGGCCCTGGACGCGCTGCGCGAGCTCGAGTTCGAGTACGAGACGGGCAAGATGGCCGAGTCGGACTACCGGCAACTGAGGGCGCACTGGGCGGCGGAGGCCATCGAGGCGCGGGACGCCCTGGGTGAGGCCTCCGGCCCCACCGGGTCGGCCGCCGAATGTCCGGTCTGCGCCGCCACGGTAAAGCCGGGCGCACGATTCTGCTCCCGGTGTGGAGAGTCCCTCGCCGATGCCGCATCGGCGAGCTGATCGCCACCGGATTCGAAAAGCCTTTGGACCGCAGGGTAGACCTTCGCAGTGACACCGTCACCCGGCCGCCGCCGGGAATGCGCCGGGCCATGGCCGAGGCCGAGGTGGACGACGACGTACTCGGGAAGGACCCGACGGTCGATCGTCTCGAGCGGCGGGTTGCCGATTTGCTCGGGAAGCCGGCGGCGCTCTTCTTCATCGGCTTCCTTTTTGCGCCTTGCGGCGGAGGCGTCATCATCAAGCTGGAGTTCGTAGGCACCCGCCTCGGGAGCGGGCCCGCCGCTGTGACC
>JARRPA010000105.1:0-6969 GCA_037383305.1 Gemmatimonadota bacterium
GGCGGACTTTCGGCAAGATGGGGCGAGAAATCGCAGTGGCCGCGCGCCTCGGCGGTGGGGATCCGAACTTCAACGCCCGCCTTCGAACGGCGATCGCGGCCGCGAAGGCCGTGAACATGCCGGCCGCGAACATCGACCGGGCGATCCAGCGGGGAACCGGCGAGCTGCCGGGAATGAGCTTCGAGGAGACGACCTACGAGGGGTACGGACCGGGCGGCGTCGCGCTGTTACTCGAGTGCGTGACCGACAACACGAATCGCACCGTGGCCGAGCTTCGACATCGGATCGAAAAGTCGGGCGGAAACCTCGGTCAGACCGGCTCGGTGGCGTGGATGTTCGAGCGGAAGGGACAGATCTACGTGGACGCCGGGCGCTTCACCGAAGAGGCGGTGTTCGAATCGGCGATCGCCGCCGGGGCGGAAGACCTGGGCACCGAGGATGGCACGCACGTTCTCACAACGGCGGTGACCGACTTCCACGTCGTCCAGGAGGCTCTGGCAGCGTCAGGGATCGAGGTGGAGGAAGCCGAGCTCGCCTGGCTGCCTCAGAACACGATCCGGGTGGAGGGGAAGGAGGCCGACAGGCTCCTGCGGCTGATCGAGGACCTCGAGGAGCACGACGACGTGATGAAACTGTGGGCGAACTTCGAGGTGGACGACGAAGCGTTCGCGGCCATGGGAGCCGAATGATCGAAGCTCCGGTCGCGCGCCACGGGTCAACGAGGGGGACGGGGCGCGGCTCCGTCCCCCGTGCGTCTGCATGAGGGTCCTCGGGATCGATCCCGGCTCGGCGGCGACGGGATTCGGCGTGGTGGAAGGCAGCTCGCGCCGGGTGCGCCTCGTGGAATGCGGCGTGATCCGGCCCGCCCGCGGAGCCGCGCTCGCCGATCGACTCCTCGAAATTCATGACGGCGTCCTGTCGGTGATCGACAGGGCCCGGCCGGAATGCATGGCGGTCGAGGGCGTGTTCTACCGCGAGAACCCGCGCACGGCGGTGATCCTGGCTCACGCCCGGGGCGTCGCCCTCCTCGCCGGAGCCGGGCGCGGACTGCTCGTCGCCGAGTATCCGCCCGCCGAAATCAAGAAGGCCGTTGTAGGGACGGGTCGCGCGACCAAGGAGCAGGTGGGCTGGATGGTGCAGAAGCTGCTCGGCCTCGCCGAACCGCCCCGTCCGAGCGACGCAGCCGATGGCTGTGCGGCCGCCATATGCCACATCATGACCGGTACGGGGCCGCTGGCGGCCCGTCGTGCGAAGGCGGGCCGGTGATCGGCCGCGTACGGGGCGCGCTCGTGGCGGTGAAGGCGGATCGGGTCACCTTGATGACCCCCGGCGGCGTCGGATACGTCCTGCACGTGCCGACCGGCGTATTCGAAGGACTGCCGTCGATCGGCGAGACTGTGGAGCTATACGCGACGCTCGCGGTGCGCGATGACGCGCTCCTCCTGTTCGGATTCGTCACCGACCGGGACCGGGACCTGTTCCTGCGCCTGCGCACCGTTTCGGGCGTGGGACCGATGCTCTCGCTCGCGATTCTCAGCGCGCTCCCGGCCCGGCGGGTCGTGGGCGCGATCCGTTCCCGGGAGGCGGCGGTGCTTCAGACGGTGAGTGGCGTCGGCAAGAAGACGGCCGAGCGGATCGTGCTCGACCTCTCGGACAAGCTGGATGATCTCGGCTGGCAGGACGACGGAGCCCCGGCGGCGGGGCCGGGAGGCGTCGCGGAGGCGCTGGAGGCGCTGCGGGCACTCGGATATTCGGCCGCAGACGCGGAGTCGGCCGTGGCGGCGGCCCGGCGCGAGGCCGCCCCCGAGATCCTCGAGATCGAGGAGCTTGTCCGGGCCGCCTTGCGCCATCTCTGACAAGGACGGGCGTCGAGGAATGACGGTCGCGGGATCGCAATGACGGAGAGCAGATGACGGAGAGGATCGAGGTGACGACGCCGGACGCGCTCGTGGGCGAGGAGACTCTGGAGCAGTCCCTCCGGCCCGCCCAGCTGGCGGAGTTCGTCGGACAGCAGAAGGTGAAGGAAGCGCTGGACATCTACATCCGCGCGGCCCTCGGCCGCGAGGAAGCGCTGGACCACGCCCTCTTCTTCGGACCCCCGGGGCTCGGAAAGACGACTCTCGCGATTCTCATGGCGCGTGAGCTGGGAGTGAACATCAAGATCACCTCCGGGCCGGTTCTGGAGAAGCCGGGGGACCTGGCGGCTCTGCTCACCAATCTCGAGCCACGCGACATCCTGTTCATCGACGAGATCCACCGACTGCGTCCGGTCATCGAGGAGTACTTGTACCCGGCGATGGAGGACTATCGGATCGAGATACGGCTCAGCGACGGCGCTCGGGCCCAGACCGTGTCGATGCGGATCGAGAGATTCACTCTGGTCGGGGCGACGACTCGATTCGGTCTGCTGACCGCCCCGATGCGGGCGAGGTTCGGCGTCGTGGAGCGGCTCGGCTACTATCCGGCCGAGGATCTGCAGAAGATCGTCACCCGTTCCGCATCGATTCTCGGCGTGCCGGTGCGCGAGGACGGAGCGGGAGAGATCGCTCGTCGTTCCCGCGGCACTCCCCGGATCGCGAACCGACTGCTTCGCCGGGTGCGCGACTTCGCGGAGGTCAGGGGGGACGGAACCGTCGATGGTCCGACGGCCCGTTCCGCCCTCGAGATGTTGAACGTCGATGAATACGGCCTGGACGAGATGGATGGCCGCATTCTCAAGGCGATCATCGAGAATTTCGATGGAGGACCGGTCGGGCTGAGCTCGCTGGCAGTCGCGGTGGGTGAGGATGCCTCGACGCTGGAGGAGGTATACGAACCGTACCTCATCCAGACCGGGTACCTGCAGCGGACGGCCCGTGGTCGAACCGCGACACGCCGCGCGTTCCAGCGGTTCGGGTACGCGCTACCGGAGGCGGACGGGCCGCAGTCCACCCTGTTCGGTGATGACGGCTGACACCCGACCCGCGGCCCGGAGACTCCGAACCGCGGACTTCGACTACGAGCTTCCCGAGCGGCTGATCGCCCAGCGTCCGGCTCCGGACCGGGACGCGAGTCGGCTGCTCATCCTCGACCGCGAATCGGAGACGTTCGACGACCGGCGCTTTCCCGACCTGTTGCATCGACTCGATCCGGGCGATGCCCTCGTTCTCAACGACACGCGCGTCTTTCCCGCTCGTCTCGTTGGCCGGAAGCCGACGGGGGCGGCGGCCGAGGTGCTCCTTCTCAATCCTCTGCCCGGCGACGAGCCGGGACGCGACTGGGAAGCGATCGTGCGGCCCGGGGGCAAGCTGAAACCGGGTCGCGAGGTGATCGTATCGGACGCGCTTCGCGTTCACATCCTGGATTCGACCTCCGATGGCGGGCGTGTCGTTCGCCTCGACGGCGAGGGTGAGCCGATGGCCCTCGTCGAGAAGTACGGCAGCGTCCCGCTGCCGCCGTATGTTCAGCGCGAGGCCGACGCCGAGGATCGGAAGCGCTACCAGACCGTGTACGCCCGGGCCACCGGCAGCGTCGCCGCACCGACCGCCGGCCTGCACTTCACCCCGGAGCTTCTCGCCTCGATCGAAGGCGCCGGAGTGAGCGTCGTCCGCGTGACCCTGCACGTCGGGCTCGGCACCTTCCGTCCGGTTGAAGTCGAGGATCCGGAAGAGCATGAAATGCATGCCGAGCGTTGGTCCCTGACCTCCGAATGTGCCGCGCTGTTGAATTCGACGCGGGAGGCCGGGGGCAGGATCTGGGCGGTCGGGACCACCTCGGCGAGAGTGCTGGAGACCGCGGTCACGAGCCAGGGGCGGTTCCGGTCCGGCGAGGGGTGGACGGACCTCTACATCAGGCCTCCACGGCGGATCACGGGGCTGGACGGTCTGCTCACCAACTTTCACCTGCCCCGGTCGAGCCTGCTGATGCTAGTCTCCGCCTTCGCCGGCCGGGAGTTCGTGCTCGAGGCGTATCGGCACGCCGTGCGGGAGGAGTACCGGTTCTTTTCCTACGGCGACGCGATGCTGATCCTGTGAACGCGCCCGCCGGAGGGACGGCCGTTCCCGCAAAGGGACCCGAGGGCGAGTTCCGCCTGCAGGCGACGGACGGGCGCGCCCGAGCGGGCACTCTGGAACTGCGCGGCGGAACGGTGCCGACGCCCTGTTTCATGCCAGTCGGCACACAGGGCACGGTAAAGTCTCTCACACCGCAGGATCTCGAAGCGATCGGGGCGAAGATCCTGCTCGGGAATACCTACCACCTGTACCTTCGGCCCGGTACCGAAGTCATCGAGGAGGCCGGCGGCCTGGCCCGGTTCATGAACTGGAATGGACCGGTACTCACCGATTCCGGCGGTTTCCAGGTGTTTTCGCTGGCCCGGATCAATCGGGTCACGGACGAGGGCGTAACCTTCCAGAGCCACATCGACGGATCCCGACACCTGCTCACGCCCGAGCGCGCCGTGGAGATCCAGACCGCATTGGGCTCCGACATCATGATGGCGCTCGACGAGTGTCCTCCCGGTCGCGCGGACCGGGAAACGGCCCGGGCGGCCCTGGAACGGACCCTGACCTGGCTGGCCCGCTGTCGTGAGCACCACGCGGAGCTCCGAGCCACAGCATCGGTCGCCGGTCCCGGCCTCCTGGTTCCGATCTTCCAGGGAGCTTCCTGGCCGGAGCTCCGCCTGGAGTCCCTGGAGCGAACCCTTCAACTCGGCGACTGGCCGGGCATCGCGATCGGCGGTCTCTCCGTCGGGGAGCCGAAGGAAGTGACGCTCGAAATCCTGGACGTGTGTGAGCCGCGGCTCCCGGCGGGGCTGCCGCGCTACCTGATGGGGGTGGGCTATCCCGAAGACCTGATCGAGTCGATACGACGCGGGGTGGACCTGTTCGACTGCGTGGCCCCGACCCGGAACGGACGGAACGGCACCGCATTCACGTCAGCAGGTAAGATGAACATGAAGCGGGCGGGATTCGCGCGCGACCTCCGACCGCTGGACGAGAGTTGTGGCTGTGAGTGCTGCCGCAACTACTCGCGCGCGTATCTGCGGCATCTCTTCGTCGCCGACGAACTGCTCGGTCTTCGCCTGTTGTCGCTGCACAACGTAGCGTTTCTCATCGATCTCGCCGCCGAGGCGAGGGCGGCGATCCTCGAAGAGCGCTTCGAGAGCTGGGCGGACGATCGCCTGCGGCGATATCGCGCCGGGCCGGATATATTGAATGGTTGATTCACGACCGACGACGGAGGAATCGTGCCCACAATACAGATGTTGATGCTGCAGGCCTCGGGTACCCCGCAGGGGCAGAGCCCGTTCGGAATGCTGTTCATGTTCGCGGCGATCTTCGCGATCTTCTACTTCCTGCTCATCCGGCCGCAGAAGCAGCAGCAGAAGGCCCATGCGGAAATGGTGGCGCAGCTTTCGAAGGGAGACGAGGTCGAGACGATCGGCGGGATAGTGGGGAAGATCGTGCACCTGACGGAAGACCGCGTGACCATCCGTTCCGCTGGCGACACGCGCCTCGAGGTCGAGCGATCGAAGGTCGGACGCAAGCTGACGCCCGGCGGCACGGAGAGCTGAAGATGGCGGTGCGAGACATTCGTGTGCTCGGCGATCCCGCCCTGCGCGCCCGCTGCGAGGAGGTTGCGGAAGTGGATGACGACGTCCGCCGCCTGGTCGACGACCTGATCGAGACCATGGAAGTCGCCGACGGAATCGGGCTGGCAGCGCCTCAGGTAGGGGTCCCGTTGCGCGTATTCGTATATGATGTCAGGGAGCCCGAAGTCGAGCCGGGCGTCTTCATCAATCCGCGCATCGTGGAGGCCGGGGGAACGGTCCGGGAAACGGAAGGCTGTCTCAGCATTCCCGGATTCAACGAGACGGTGGAACGGTACGCGACCGTCGTCGTCGTGGGTGGACGGCGTGCTGTTCATCGACCGTCTGAGCCCGCTGAAGCGTCGGATGCTGCTGAACAAGTGGGCGAAGCTGGACGAGTCCGAGAGACGTCCGGCGACCGCCGTCTGAAAGGTCCGGGCGACCCTCAGACCGGGGCCCGGTCCCACACCCACAGCTCACCACCGGGAGAGGCAGATGCGTATCCTGTTCTGGGGGACTCCCGAGTTCGCCGTTCCATCGCTTCGCGCGCTCCAGGAGGAGGGGCATGCAGTTCTCGCCGTCGTCACCCAGCCGGATCGACCGGCGGGCAGAGGTCGGCAGCTGCGCGAGAGTCCCGTGAAACGCGAAGCGGAACGAGAGGGGATTCCGGTTCTCCAACCCGAGAAACCCCGCGGTGGAGAGTTCCTGCAGGAGATCGGGGCTCTGGAGCCGGATCTCTCGGTCGTGGCTGCGTACGGGCATATACTGACGGACGAGGTGCTGGCGGTGGCGCGCCTCGGGTCGATCAACGTCCATGCTTCGCTGCTTCCTGCGCTCCGCGGCGCGGCGCCGGTGAATTGGGCCATCATCCGGGGCCATTCGCACTCGGGCGTCACCATCATGCGGATGGTCCGGGACCTCGACGCGGGTCCGATTCTGTACCGGGTAGCGACACCCTTGTCCGACGACATCAGTGCAGGCGAGCTCTACCTGATGCTCAGCGGGCGCCCGCCCTTTCGCACCGGAGACGAAGTGCTGCTGACGGTGCAGCACCTGCGCCAGCAGCCTCCGGCCCTGCACATCCTGGTGCCCGACCTGCCCGAGCCGCTGGTCCAAATCGTGGAAAAGGCCCTGGCCAAAGAGCCGGCGGCGCAGCAGCTCGACCTGGTCCGGGGTGATACGGAACGCTTACTCAAGCGCCTCGGCCGCCGGCCATTCAGGAAGTCCCGGACCGTTGGGATCCCCTGTCTTGATAAAATTGGCAAAATAATCCTGCATCGTTTTTGAGACCTGATAATCCTCCTTTTTCCATGCATATTCCGGAGCCAGATACAGATTGCCCATACAGTATTCGATCTCCTGCGAATGGGCCGCGCCCACGGGCTCGGGCGGAGGAGGCG
>JARRPA010000106.1:0-14460 GCA_037383305.1 Gemmatimonadota bacterium
CGCCGATTTCGACACGAAGGGGTACTGGCACAACAAGAACGGGCTCACCGAACTCATGAAATCGGAGGATTCGGAGCCGAACGGCATTCCGGACCTCATCGAGTACGTGAACGGGCTCGCTCCGTACGCGAGCGTCTGCCCCGCCGATGACTTCTTCGGCGCCGGCGACAAGGACTTCGACGGAGAGTTCTGCGACGGGTCTCCGGTCGCTTCCGCGTTCGGCGACGGGGAATTCCAGGGTGTCCAGGTTGCGGTCGAGGGAAGCTGGCAGGCAGAGGTCTCGCACTTCCTGGTCGATCCGGTCAACGACGGTGGCCAGTGCGAGATGCTCACCGAGCAGCTGCTCGCGTTCATCTTCAACGTCGAGTTCAACCTCGGCGGCGGCGGGCTCCTCGTCCTGCCGGACATGTCGACGGCCTCGGCCCAGAGCCTGATCGACGATGCCATCGACGCGTGGATAGCGGGAGACGAGGACGACTGCACCGACTGGGCCGCTCTCCTGGACGGGTTCAACAACGACGACAGCGTCGAGTATGTACCCGACACGTACTGCGCGTTCAACTATACCGACTGACCCGAACCGACCGGCGGCCTGACCGCTGCGTCGCATGGCGCGCCCCCGGGGACCTCGCGGGTTCCGGGGGCGTCGCGCATCCGGCTGAGGGAAGGGAGTTGGCGCGCGCACCGTCCGCGATGAGACACCCGGGTTTCTTGTACGGATTCGCCCCGACCTCTACACTCCGGGGCCGAACTCAAATGGAACTCGGAAGACGGGCGTTGCTGTCGAGTGCCGCCCCCTGACACGGACGATACGATGAACGGAAAGACGGTCCTCTTCCTGCTCGGCCTCGTGGCCGCCGGCCTGTTCGGCTGGGGCCTTGCTACGATGTCGGACGGCGCGCCGGGTGCCGGCGGTACAACGGATGCCTCGAACGGCGGGGACATCCTCGCTCGGGTCGCAGGGGAGGAGATCACCCGGGCGGAGGTCGAAACGAACGCCGGCGGGCAGTTGACCCAGCTTCGGCAGCAGATGTTCGATATCACCGAACAGGCGCTGAACCAGACGATCGACGGCACGCTCCTCGATCTCGAAGCGGAGAACCGCGGGCTCGATCGGGAGGCGCTCCTGGAAGAAGTGGTGGAGACCGACCTACCGCTTCCGACCGAAACGCAGATCGACTCCGTATACGAGGAGGCCCGGGCGCGGATCAATGCGCCGCGGGACAGTGTCGCGCCCCAGATCGCGGCATTTCTGCAGAATCGGACGCGGAGAGCGCGCTACGACAGCCTCATATCCGGTCTACGAGAGGACTACGAGGTCGTGAATTACCTCGAGCCGCCACGCTTCGACGTGGCCGCCACAGGTCCGGCGCTCGGCCCCGAGACCGCCCCCGTGACCATCGTCGAATTCAGCGACTTCGAGTGTCCCTTCTGTCTTCGCATTCACCCGACTCTGAAGCAGGTGATGGACGAGTACGACGGCCGCGTCCGTCTCGTCTTTCGCCAGTTCCCGCTCAACAATATCCATCCGCACGCCCAGAAGGCGGCGGAGGCCTCCCTATGCGCCGACGCCCAGGGCAAGTTCTGGGAGATGCACGACGCCATGTTCGAGAACCCGCGGGAACTGGCCGTGGAGGATCTCAAGACCCGGGCGACGGAGATCGGGCTGGATCGGCAGGAGTTCGAGGCATGTCTGGATTCCGGGAAATTCTCGGACGAGGTGCTGGCCGATCTCGACGCCGGTCGGGCGCTCGGGGTGACCGGCACGCCCGCCCTTTACATCAACGGACGTTTCCTCTCGGGCGCTCAGCCCTACGAGGTGATCTCACGGGTGATCGAAGACGAGCTTCGACGAGGGGGCGCATCCTGACGTAGCGGGGCGACTCCGGGATCCGCCTGGCTACGATCCAACGAAGGAAACGGTGAGGACCCGACCCCGGTGGTCGGACCCGTACTCGTCGGGTACCACGCGGTAGGAGCCCTCGTCGAGCGAGACCTTCGAGCCTTCGACGGTACGAAGGAACATGTGGTCGGTGGGATAGGATCCGCGCGTTCCCTCTGCCGTCGCCTTCGGTGACTCGGGAAATCGCTCGGTCAGGTGGCGGATGACCGACTCCTTCTCCGACCAGCTGTTCACATCCCCGCCCATGATCGTTGCGACCTGTCGATGGCCTCGATCCAGCTCCTCCAGAGCGCTTGCCAGGCCGAGTCCCTGCCGTAGCCGCGTGGAATTTCCCGTCGTGATGACACGCAGCATGTTGGCTGCGACATCGAGGTGAAAGCTCACCACGCGGATCGGCTCACGGCCCGGTGGATGGGCGAGCGCGGCCACGGCGACGCGCCTCTGCGTCTCGAGAGGGAGTTCGATGGCGGAGTGTCCGGAGAGAGGAATCGAAGCGAGAATCGCGTTGCCTCGATCTTCCGGAATCTCTCCCTCGACCTCTGCTCCGTTGCGCATGGAGGGAGCGTAGAAGAGCGAGAGCCCGCAGCGATCGGCGATCTCCACGATATCGGATCGGGAGGCTCGGGCAGACGACCTTCCGATGGCGCTCGGGAGAGAGACCCCCTCGGGGATTGCGGGGATCTCGTTCGAGGCCCTGTGCGCCTCCTGTACGAGGAGAACGAAGGGGACTCGAGATTCGTTTACGTTCCGGGCGGACTCGCAGGAGTAGCCGATCTGCTCTTCGAGAAATGCGTAGAGATCTCCGGACCCGACCTCGATGTTCCAGGTCGCGACGATCAGAGTTTCGACGGGGTCGATCCCGGTATTCGAGAAGGGGTCAGACCGATCCGGCACAGGTCCCCCTGCGGGAGTGGCTTCCCGGTCGAGCACTCCGGCTGGATAAGCGGAGGCCGGCTGGCGGACCACCGGTTTCCCGGTCGCCGAACACCAGTCGTCGAGGCGCGACTGCTCCCCTTCGGAATCCGGACGCGCCCACGCGACATCGACGTTCGCGGCCGAAGCGCAGGCACCCACCGGAGCGCGGACGTCCATTTGATGTCCCGCCGCACAAGCGGTGCAGAAAACGGCGAGAGCCGCCGCCGTCAATTGCCTCATTCTCTCTCGCACGTTAAAGGAGTTGCTCAATTCGTCCGGATCGTGAAACTCAGTAGAGCCGACTCGGCGTCTTCTGCGCCGTCGTGCGCATCGATCGCGCGGAATACCCAGCCGCCGATGCCACCGGCCGCGAGACCGAAAAGTGTTACGGCCGCCGCGTCGGGAAGTTTCATCGCCGGAATCAGCTGCCATGTCGCGAGGCCGGCGATGGCGCCCGCGCCGAAGCCGATCGCCGCCCCCGTGCCCGATGCCGCGATCGCGCCTCCGACCAGGGCGCCGGCACCGACATCCGCCCAGCTCCACCTCTCCAGGAACGGTTGAACGGCGAGTAGCGCCGCGCCTCCCACGCCGGCGCCGATCACTCCGGCTACGAAGTAGTCTTCCACCCTTTCAGCATCGGCCGCGCCCAGAGATGCGCCGCTGATTCCCGCAATGAGCCCCCCGGCGATCGCGGCGGGGCGAACACACGCCGGTCCCTCGTAGGTTCGCGTGCAAGGGATGAGCGATCCGACCGTGGCCAGCACCGTTCCGGAGTACATACCGAGCGCTGCCCCCCCGACGACGGCCCCCGTCGAGCCCTCCGTTGATTCAGAGCTGACGTTCTGCTGGGCTGCGGCCCGGCTCGGAAAGAACAGCGTCGCGATCATCAGGAACGCGGCGCAGGAGCGACCTCCCACCCGACGGCAGAGAGTGTTCACCTTCACAATCAGAAGAAGCTGAAGCCGGTGCCGAGGCTGAGGGCCCACCTGCCCCCGTCGCTGTCGGCGGCATCCGGTCCGAAACGATAGCCGAAGTCGATCCGACCGGTGCCCGCACCGGATCCGCCCAGGCTCCGCCGTAGTCAACGAAACCCGCGAACCCGAGGCCGAACAGGCCCAGCAGGGAATCCCAGACGTACCAACGATACTCGATCGTGCCCGAGACGGCGCGCGTGCCCACGAATGAGTGTGGATCGTAGCTGCGCGGCGCCCGGTCGAAACCGAGATCGAACTCGCTGCCGGGAGGAGGGTTCTCGAGGATTCCGCCGAAGGCGCCCAGCAGTATGGCGTGCTTTCGGGCGGGCTTCGCCGCCGCGCTGAGATTCAGGACCACCCGTCCCGAATCGACGCCGACGCTCGTGAACAGGGCATTGGCCCGCAGGTCCACTCTCAGGAAGACGGGCCCGGTCCGCGCTCCCGTCCCGACGCTGCCCGCCAGGCCGACGCCGTCGCGATCGTATCCGAACGTGGAAGGGGCGATCCGGAGGTCGGCCGCGATGTAGGGACTGAGGTTCACGTCTTCACGATTGAAGCCGTTCAGATATTGAAACACCGCGAAGCGATCGCTGCGCGACTCCACGAACCCGCCGATCCATCCCTTTACCGAGTCCGGCGGTGCGAGCACGCTCGCGGTGTCAGTGTCGAAGAGAAACCGATCGTTGCGGACCGCTCCCCGCAGACCGACACGAACATATCGACCGCTTCGGGCGACCGTCGCGAATCCCAGGGAGACGACCTGCCCGAATCCCCGATAGCGATACAGCGTCGTATCAGTCTGCAACCCGGGGAAAACCCGATACTGCGGAATTCTCCGATCCGACACATCGCCTGCGTAACCTACCGCGCGCCGATCATCGGCCGACCTCCATGGATCTCCCACGTACCATTCGCCGACGTTTCCGTCGCTCAAGCCGAAATAGAGGCCTTCCACATCGATCTGACTCCCGAAGAGTCTCCGAAATCGCGTGTCGAGTTCCAGCGCGTTACGATCGACGTCCTTTCTCCACGAAATCCGGGCCCGGTTGCCGGTCCCGAAGAGGTTCTTCTCCGCCAGTCCGATCTTCCCCGTAAGGGTTCCGCCAGAAAAGGAGAAGCGAAAGATCGGCTGCGTGCTCCAGGAATCCCTCGTCGTGACCTTGACGATCAGGCTGTCCCGGCGCGTCGCCGTGTCGACGTCTACCGAGCGGAAGATGCCCAGTCGCCGGAGATTACGCTCGGTCTCCGCCACCTGCGTCGAGTCCAGCGTGGTCCCGGGTCCGAACAGGAGTTCCTTGCGAACCACTCTCGGGCTGGTATCGAAGCGTAACTTGTTCAGCAGCCTGAAGATGAAGTTGTTGCGAATTTCCTCTTCGGAAAAGACGTTCTCGGTTGTAATCTCGACGCGGTCGATGATCGGCGCCGGAGGCTGGACCTCGATCTCCTGGGCTCGCGACACGCCGGCTCCAACGACGACGAGTGAGCCTGTCGTCACGAGTGTCCGGAAGAAGATCCGGGGAAACGCGGGCCTGTCACGAGTCGTCACGGGTCTCCCGCTGACGATGGAAGAGGGGCGACGCGACCGAGGCGCCAAGATAGCCGTTGTCCGCCGTTATGCGAGGCGGGTTGTTGCAATTCGTTCAGGCCCGTATATTTTCGTCTCTTGCCGTTAGCAGGGGATATTGCGCATCCGTCCCAGCGATCATCCAGGAGGGGGACATGAAACACCTTCGTTCGTTGCTCGTGCTTTGCGCCGGGCTCCTCGTTGTCTCGCAGCCGATGCAGGCTCAGGAGAAATGGGGCCAGCGTGGACTCGAGATCAACGCCTTCTACGGAGTCCTGAACGGCCTCGGCAGTGACGAGACCGAGATGGACCCGACCCAGTTCGAGTTCGGGAACAACCACTACTTCGGTGGCCGACTCGGCTACGTGTTCGGCGGCGGATTCGGGATCGAGGGCTTCTTCGGCTATCTCGCCGACGCCGACGTCACGTTCGTCGGAGAAGGCAACCCGCGGAACGCCAACACCGAGTTCCTCGACAATAAGGCCGAGGGTGTCAACTTCGGTGGTGACCTGGCCTACTGGTTCCAGCCGGCGAAGGCGTTCCAGATCGGAATCCTCGGTGGAGCGGGCTGGTCGTCGTTCGCGATCGACAGCGTCCGGATCCCGAACAACGGCTCGTACAACCCCGGCCTGGTGGACTCCGGCTGGGAAGGCGCTTTCACGTGGAATTACGGCGCCGCGGCGAAGTTCTACATCGCCCGTTCCCTCGCGATCCGAGTGGACTGGCGGAACTACGTTTCGCCCGACGGCCTCGAGCGCTATCGCTGCACCATCAACGGCTACTACGAGTGTGAGGGCGTCGACGAGGACGTGCTCGAAAGTAAGACGCTCGACTTCACGGAGTTCTCCGGCGGTCTCTCGCTCTTCCTCGGTGGTCCGAAGGACTCCGATGGCGACGGCGTGCCGGACGATCGGGACCTTTGCCCGAACACTCCGGAAGGCGTCATGGTCGACGAGAACGGCTGTCCGTTCGACGACGACATGGACGGCGTGCCGAATTACATGGACAGCTGCCCCGACACGCCCCAGGGCGCGACGGTCGACGCGGCCGGCTGCCCGATGGACAGTGACGGCGACGGAGTCTACGACGGTCTGGACCAGTGCCCGAACACGCCGGCCGGCGCGACGGTGGACAGCCGAGGCTGCCCGACCGACAGCGATGGCGACGGAGTCTACGACGGCGTGGATCAGTGCCCGAACACCCCGCGTGGCGCGACGGTCGATGCGACCGGCTGCCCGCTGGACAGTGATGGCGACGGCATCTACGACGGTCTCGATCAGTGCCCGGGCACGCCTGCCGGCGCGACGGTCGACGACCGCGGCTGCCTGCTCTCGGTCGAGCTGACGGACGTCGAGTTCGAGTTCGACAGCTTCGAGCTGACTCCGACCGCGAAGAACTATGTCCGTGACATGGCCGTCGCGATTGGAAGCCAGGTTGACCCGCAGGGTACCTCCAAGCTCGAGATCCGTGGTCACACGGACTCTCGCGGCGCGGAGTCGTACAACCAGATGCTGAGTGAGAAGCGGGCTCAGTCGGTCCTCGACTACATGCTCGAGGTTGAGCCGTCGCTGAGGGCCGTGTCGGATCGTATCTCGGTAGTCGGATACGGTGAGACGCAGCCGATCGCCAGCAACGACACCGACGAAGGTCGTCAGCGGAACCGGCGTGTGGAGTTGCACATTATCCGGTAACGTGACCGGCTTCTTCCGGTAGCTGGAATCAGAGAGCCCGTCCCGCGATCGCGGGGCGGGCTCTTTGGCTTGAGGTGTGGGGTGGTGGCCGGCACTTGAGGGTCAGGGGGCCGATTCGAGTCCCTCTCTTCACGTGCGCTCTTCATGTGCGGCTCAAGGTCTCGTCGTGATCTCCGGTCTCACACCGTATGGCCGGTCCGGTTCACCCTGGTCCACCCTGCCCCCGCAGCGGACGAGCAACTGACGGGCGTCAGCCTCGGCCGCCGCGTCCGAGCTGCGATCCACCTCACCGTTCGGAGACTCGGTGCTCCGGTAGGGCTTCACCGAGAGATTCGAGGCAGCGTCGACTGCGTCCACCTCTGCTTCGAGAACGAGTGAACTGCGGCCGGTACCCGCCGCGGTAAGTCCGCGCGAACCGATCACGACGCCGCGCTCGCGGTCCGCCTCATCGATCGAGTACCCCATCTGAACGAGCTGACCGCGTGCGCAGTCGAACGTGGTGGCCGCACTGGTCGCTATGGGCGAGGTGTAAGGCTGCTGGCCGCCACACCCGGCGCACACGATCGCGACGACCGCGGCGGCGGAACGGGCAGGGCTCCGCATCGGACTTCGGCTCGTGCGAACGCAACGGAATCTCATGCTCACTCCTTGCAGGGGCGGGGGTCGACCGAGCGAACGGGATAGGTTCAGGATCCGGAAGAGGATGTCGACTCTCTGGATTCCACCCAATCGAGGAATCGCGCCGACTCGAAAACGACGTTGAGGCGCGGTTTTCCGGCATCGATAACCACCATGGCGCGTGCTCCGGTCCCGGGGTCGATCCAGGTGGAGATCCATGCGGCATCTCCGTCGAGAACAGCCTCGCAGAACGCCTTCGGCGAGTCGTTTCGACTCCGGTCCTCGGGGACGATCATCGGATACTTCAGCAGCAGGTATTTGCGGAGTCTCACGAACTGCGACTCGCAACCACCGGCCGTCTCCAATTCGTCGAATCGGACAGAGTGCTGCCCCTTGACCAGTCCTTCTTCGGCGAGAATCGCGTACATTGCGACGGTCGCCGACTCCTCGAGGGTATCGCGGTAGGCCAGGACCATCATTCCCCCGTCGAGCGTGTCCGCCTGCTCGGGGGCTCCGAGTCGCGCATAGATCTCGCCGGCCGGTGTTCCCCACGGGAATCCGTTGAACTCATCGATGGACAGCGATACCCCGCTCTGTGCTCGAGCCGCGAGCGGAGAGATGGCGACCGAGAGGATGGCAAGAGCCGGAAGAACCGCACCGGTGCCTCTCAGTGTTTCCGTGCGCAGGAAAGTTCGAATCACACCCGGTCTCCTGGTTGGCTGTCCAATTCGGCGGGCCGGTCGGCCGTGTCGTCCTTGCGGTCTCGTACAGGATACCGCCTCCTTTGCGCCGGCGTCACTCCGGGCTTCGATGTGCGCCCGTCGCGGCATTCTTGCGCGGACCGATGGAGCCGTTATCTTTGTCGGCCCCCGCGAAAGCGGGGAGTTCATGCTGCGGATCCGACCGTTCAACGAACCCCCGTGTCACAGCGGGGGTCTGCTTTGACGGAAGCCTCCAGTCGGACGGACCTGACAGCGTGACGCTCGGGTGGCGGAATTGGCAGACGCGCAGGATTCAGGATCCTGTGGGGGCAACCCCGTGAGGGTTCGAGTCCCTCCCCGATCAGGAGGTTGGGAGTTCGAATCTCTCCGGGCGCATTCTCCCATCCGGAGGCAGGCCATGAGTTCCACACACTGTACACCCACTGCTCCGACGCCCGCCGAAACCGTCGTGATCCGCATGATCGAGGCGGTGAACGAGCGCGACTTCGACGCGCTCGACGACCTCATCGCCCCCGACCTGGTGCGTCACTGCGCGGCCACGCCGGAGATCGAAGTCCGGAGCCTGGAGCAGTTCAAGGAGTTCCTGCACCGGGACCTGGCGGCGGTGCCCGATTCCGAGCAGGAACTGAACCTCATCTTCTCGAAAGGGCCGCTGGTGGCGGCCCATGTCACCTACCGGGGCACCCAGGAAGGGCCGATGGGCCCGTTTCCGCCAAGCGGCAAGAAGCTCGAGATCCCGTTCGTCGGGATCCTCCGGGTCGAGGAAGGGAAGATCGCGGAGATCTGGGTCGAGTGGGACAACTTGAACGCGTTGATGCAGCTCGGCCACTTCCCGCCGGAACCGGTGACGGACTGATCCATGCGCCGGCGGCGTGCTCGAGAGACGGCATTGCACGCGGCGGCGAATCCTCTCGAGCGAACTCTTCTCTCCCGGTGCGCTCCAACGCCCTGCCGGAAACGCCCTGTCTTGAGTACCCTTGTTCGCGTACGACTCCGACGGAGGCCCGAATGCACGTGACCGTCCGAATTCCGACGCCGCTGCGCGAGTGTTGCGCCGGGGCGGCCGAGCTTCCGCTCGAAGCCTCGAGCGTCGAGGAGGCGCTCGCGGTGCTCGAGCGAGACTATCCCATGCTGCACGTCCGGGTCTGCGACGAGACCGGTTCCGTCCGGCGTCACGTGAACGTGTTCGTGAACCGGTCGCACGTGCGCGACCTCGAAGGCCTCGCATCGAAGCTCGAGGCGGGCGATGTGCTCACGATCATGCAGGCGGTATCGGGAGGCTGAGATGGCGGATCGGGTGCTGTTGTGCATAGGCACGAAGAAGGGATTGTTCGTCGCGGAAACCACCGCCGGGCGGGAACGCTTCGAGCTCCGCGGGCCGTTCGGGCCCGGCGTCGAAGTCTACGCCGCTCTGCTCGATCGGCGCGCATCGCCCCGGCTCTATGCCTCGAGCTGCAACCCGTTCTTCGGGATGAAAGTGCTCCGTTCCGACGATCTCGGACACGAGTTCGTCGAGACGGCTTCCGCGCCCGCGTTTCCGAAGGAGGACGGGCGCGCGGTCGCCAACATCTGGGCGCTCGCGGCCGGCGCGGCCGACGACGAGCTCTGGTGCGGCGTGGAGCCGGCCGCGCTCTTTCGCAGCCGTGACGGCGGGGAAAGCTGGGTGAAGGTGAGCGGGATCAGCGACCACGAACACGCCCGCTCATGGCAGCCCGGGAACGGAGGGCTCTGCCTGCATACGGTCCTTCCCGACGGGGACCGGCTGCACGTCGGGATCTCGACCGGGGGCCACTACCTGAGCGAGGACGGCGGCGAGAACTTTTCTCCCTCGAACGAGGGTGTGGGTGCCGGCTACGTCCCCGATCCCTACCCGGAGTACGGACAGTGCGTCCACAAGATCGCGGGTCACCCGGCGGTCCCCGGGCGTCTCTACATGCAGAATCACGGGGGCTGGGAAGACCGCCCGGGGATCGGCGTCCTGCGCAGCGACGATCACGGCCGCTCCTGGTACTCGATCGCGGAAGGTCTACCCTCGGACTTCGGCTTTCCTCTCGTCGTGCATCCTGAGGACCCGGATGTCCTCTACGTCGTTCCGCTCGAGCCGATGACCCGCACCTGTCCCGGCGGGGCGCCGGCCGTATGGCGAAGCGAGAACGGAGGAACGAGCTGGGTCCGCCTGGACCGCGGATTTCCGGACCGGGACACCTATCTTACGGTGCTTCGGGACGCCATGGACATCGACGACCTCGCCAGGCCCGCTCTGTACATGGGAACCACGACGGGACAGCTCTGGGTGGGACGCGACGGCGGTGAAGAGTGGAATTGCCTGTTCGACTCGCTTCCGCCGATCAACTGCGTGAAGGTCGCGGTCGTCTGATCTTCTGAACGCGTCCGAATCGCACGACACACCTCTGACGATCCAGGCGGATTACGGCTCGATGATGGCCTTCGTGATCCGCATCGCTTCCACGTCGGCCAGCGCGCGGTTCGCCTGTTCGAGCGGGTAGCGACCGCCGATGATGTCGGACAGGGGCAGTCCGGCCCGGTGGCGGGCCAGCGTACGCAGGGCGCGATCCACGTGGCCGAGGCTCGTGCCCCACTGTCCGCGGATGTCCGCGTGCTTGCGGTTGACGTCGAGGTGAGGGTTCAGCGGAATCTCGCCCGTATCCGTGTAGTGACCCGCGATCACGAAGGTTCCTCCATCGCGCAACAGATCGAGTCCTTCCGCGACGGCCGACGGCTGGCCCGCGACTTCGATGGCAACGTCCACGCCCCGTCCCCCGGTGAGGTCACGAACGCGCGCGGCTCGCTCGGCCGGCGCATCCTCGGAGACTGACAGGATCACGTCCGCACCGAACCGGAGCGCGAGATCCAGCCGGTCCTGCGGGTCGCCGATGTTGATGATGAGCGCCGCGCCTCCGATGGCTGCCATCGCCACGGCCGACAGCCCTACCGGCCCGGATCCCTGCACCAGCACGGTGTCTCCGATTCGCAGTCCGGCGCGGTCTACGGCCGCGAATCCCGTGAACAGGCCACAGCCTCCTCCGATGACCTCGTCGGCCGACAGGGATTCCGGCAGTGCGAACGCATGCACGCCGGGCTTCAGGTAGATACGCTCGGCCCATCCGCCGAGAGGTCCTTCGTCCGCCGAATACGAGATTCCGTACACCCGGCGGCTCGCGCAGCGGTTCGGCTGTCCGGCCACGAGACAGAACCAGCAGGCGTGGCAGGTCTCGTGCACGTCGTAGAACGTTACGAGTGCTCCGGGTTCGAGATTGCGGCCTGCGAAGTCGCGCACCTCGCCTCCCGTCTCCAGAACTCGGCCGACACTGACGTGTCCGGGGATGATCGGGTAGGGAACTCCGGACAGACGCCCATGGCTCAGGTGAACGTCGGTCCCGCAGACTTCGCTGGCGACCGTCTGCAGCAGGATGGATCCCGGCTCGATCTCGGGGTCCTCGATCTCGCGAATCTCGACGGGCTGGTGCGGCGCCACCATGACCGCTGCTCGAATCGGCATGCCGCCCATGCTGCGTGATCGAGGTCCGACTGTCAAAACGAAGAGACGGCGAGAGCACCAGCCCGACGAGGCCGGCGAATGCGACGCTTCGTTTCATGATTCCTCCGGATCTGAACGTGAACTGGCTGGCCGCTGTCGGAGGATGGAAGGAGCAGGTAATCGATCTGCCGGCGGCGTGTAACGGTCAGGAATGGGCTCGTTCTCCAGTTCGTAACGCCGGGCGCATTCCGGGCGCCGGAGCGGGCTTCACACTGCTCGGAATATTGACCACCTTGTAGGACCTGCCGTTACTCGATCGAAATCGAGGGACATTCTGAAGCTGCGAAACTGGAGTGCCGGGAAGCTCGCGTCGGTCGTCGCGTCAATCGTGGTCGGAGCCATGGTGACGACGGCGGGCCTCGACGCGCTCGTGCTGGAGAAGACCTACCGGGTCGACGAGGAGCGGGGTTCCGTATTCGTGTCCTACGAGCGGCATCCCGAGTGCGGGGCCGTATATGAGCTGGTGACGCTCGAAGACCTCGAAGCCGGGGCCACGGTATCCGGAGATCCTTCTGCCTGCGAATACCGAAACCTTCTGTTCAGCGTTCTACTGGTCCTCGTGGTAATGGCGGCGATCGGGATCCTGATCTGGATGCTCTGGGTGCGGCTCGCGGCGAAGGAGGCGGATGCGCGGACGCCCGGTCCGTCGGGAGACCGGGCGTCCTGAGCCTCTGATCGGTCGGTCCCGGGACGGGTGAACGTTGCGCGCCGTCCCCGTGCCTAATTCCCCGCCGCGGCCTCCCGCAACAGGCTGCGAGCGATCACGAGACGCTGGATCTGGTTCGTGCCCTCGTAGATCTGCGTGATCTTCGCATCCCGCATGTACTTCTCGATCGGGTAGTCCTTGCAGTAACCGTAGCCGCCGAACAGCTGGACGCAGTCGGTCGTCACCTTCATCGCCACGTCGGTCGCCATCAGCTTGCACATCGCGGAGAGCTTCGTGATGTGCTTCGCCCCGGAATCGATGGTGCGGGCCGCAGTGTGCACCAGGTAACGTGCCGCTTCGATCTGGGTGGCCATGTCGGCGAGCATCCACTGGATTCCCTGGAACGAGCTGACCGCCTGGCCGAATTGTTCCCGTTCGTGCGTGTAAGCGATCGCCAGATCGAGCGCGCCCTGCGCGAGTCCGATCGCCTGCGCCGCCACGCCCGGCCGGGCTCGATCGAGGGTGATCATCGCCTGTTTGAAGCCATGTCCCTCCGCGCCGCCGAGCAGGTTCTCGGCCGGTACACGGCACTCCTCCAGGTGGATCTCGACGACGGGGACGCAGCGAATCCCCATCTTGTCCTCGTGCTTTCCGACCCGGTAGCCTGACATTTCCGATTCGACGACGAAGGCCGAGATCCCTCGCGCGCCACGGTCCGGGTTCGTGACGGCGAAGATCGTGTTGTACGAGGCGACGGCCCCGTTCGTGTTCCACTTCTTTTCGCCGTTCAGGACGTACTCCTCGCCGTCCTTCTCCGCCCGGGTCTTCATGGAGCCGGCGTCGGAGCCGGCCTCCTTCTCGGAGAGCCCGAACGCGATCAGCTTTTCCCCCGCCGCGATCGGAGGAAGCCAGCGCGCCTTCTGTTCGTCCGTGCCACCGACGAGGATCGGAAAGGAACCGAGAGCATTGACGGCGAAACCGACGCCCATGCCTCCGCAGGCGCGCGAGAACTCTTCGACGACGAGGCAGAGTTCGAGGACCCCCGCACCCATTCCGCCAAACTCCTCGGGAATCCAGACACCGGAAAGTCCGGCGTCGCGGATCGCGTGCTGGACTTCCCACGGATACGTCTGTTCCTCGTCGTACTTGGCGGCGACCGGACGCATGACAGTTTCGGCGAGTTCCCTTGCGCGGTTGCGCAGGTCGATCTGAAGGGGAGTATAGAGTTCCTCTATCATCGTCTCGAAATCCTCTTCGTGCGGCGCGTGGGATTGCGGGCGGAACGGGCCGCCTGTCGGGAGGCAGCGGGCCGCCCACGTCATGTCAGAGGATTGCGCCGCGGCGACCGGTAAGCAAGCGTCGCGGCGCGAGGCCGGTCCTCAGGGACAGCCGATGGGGCTCGTGCTGACGACGAAATTGTCGAGGTATCGCTCCTGGTCCCGCGGAGCACCGCCGTTCCAGTAATTGTCCAGGCTGATCGTGTTGATGCCGTATTCGGTGTATTGACCCACCCAGTTCAGGCCGTCCCGGCGTGCTTCCGGATTCCCGTCGATCCAGTACTCGAAGACGCCGTTCGACGCCCCGGGATCGTTCAGACGAAGATGGACCTCGATGCAATACCAGGGACCCACGCTCTCATCGGCGAACAGCGGGGTCGTTCCCCGGCCGACGCCGAGCCAGCGCGGGCCCTCGCCCAGGTTTCCGCTCGTATACGGAAGCAGGTTTCCGTTCTCGTCCGTTCCGGAGACAGGATCCAGGACGAGGATGTCCCGTGTGTCGTCCTTGTTTCCACTCCAGACAGGCCCGGCGAACGCTTGTTGCCACGTGTCGGGAGAAGCGAATCCGCGCGCTCGGGTCAGCTTGTGACC
>JARRPA010000107.1:0-8662 GCA_037383305.1 Gemmatimonadota bacterium
TCGACATTCTGCGAGTGAAAGGGGCCGGATCGGGCTCCGCCGCCGCACGGTCCGCGGATCACGATTCCGGCCCCGACTCCCGTGCGGTAGCGCGACTTCGCCGCGAAGTTGACGATCATGTCGAAGGCCGGCGCGATGAAGTCGATGAACTGCATCTCCGCGATCGGTCGCATTCCCATGTGCGCCGCCCCGATCGCCGCTCCCACGATGGCGGCCTCGCTGATCGGAGTGTCGATGATCCGATCCGGCCCGAATTCCTCCAGGAAGCCCTCGGTGATCTTGAAGGCGCCGCCGTACAGACCCACGTCTTCTCCAAGAATGAAGACGGACTCGTCGCGGCGCATTTCCTCGCGCATCGCGTCCCTGATCGCTTCCAGGTAGGTCGTCTCTCTCATCACACCTCAGGATCCGGCGTGCAGGGTCCGCGTCCACGGTTCGGCCGGGTCGAGTGCGGGATCCGAGTAGACGCGCGTGCGACTCGACTCGCCCGGAGGGTGCGGTTCGGAAAGCACCGTCTCCACGGCCTGCGTGAGCTCCCGGTCCACGTCGTCGCGAATCTCCGCGAGCCCGGCTTCCGAGAGCCAGCCATCCTCGAGCAGTACCTTCTCGAAGCGGCGGATCGGATCCCTGCCTCTCCATTCCTCCAACTCTTCCGGCGGAATGTACTGCTGAGAATCGTGCTGCGCGTGCCCCAGCATCCGGTAGGTCTCGGCGACGATCACGCTGGGTCCCCCGCCCGAACGGGCGCGGTCCACGGATTCCCGCGCAGCCTCGTGGACTTCGAGCAGATCGTTGCCGTCCACCGAGCGGACCGGCAGCCCGTAGGCTGCGGCGGTGTCCGCCCAGTCTTCGACCGCGGCTGCTCGGTAACTCGGCGTGCCGAATGACCAGCGATTGTGCTCGAGTACGACCACGATCGGCAGCTCCCGAGCCGCTGCCATCGCGAAGCCCTCGTGGGAGGCGCCGGTCCGGGACGCGCCCTCTCCCTGGTAGGTCATGCAGACCCGTGGCTCGCCCCGTTGCTGGAAGGTGAGAGCCACTCCGTTCAGAACGCACAGCTGAGTACCCAGGGGACTTATCGGTCCGAGGAGTCCCAGTTCGGGAATCGTGAAGTGCGTCGTGTTGTCCTTTCCCTCGCAGGGAGAAGCGTGCCGTGCCGTGTACTGCCGCAGCATCGCGATCGGCGGAAGGCCTCGCACGTAAAGCGCGCCGGCATCGCGAATGGAGGGGGCGAGCCAGTCGCTCTCGCGCAACGCATAGGCGCTTCCCACGGCCGTCGCTTCCTGACCGAGGGACCGGTACAGACCGCCGACGACGTGTCCCTGCTTGAACAGCTTCTCCAGCCGCTCCTCCAGCGTCCGGGTCAGGACGAGGAAGCGATAGAGGGCACGCATGTCGTCACGGCCGAGCGAACTCAAATTCACGACCTTTCGAATGCGCGCGGCCGGGACCGGACCGCGTTCGTGGGCCTGACAATCGATCGAAGCGCGAAACTACCGGGCCTGACGGGAAAGTACAATCCGGGCGGGTAAAACTTTACATCTACGTAAAGGGCAAGGTCCGGACCTCGATCGTCAGATCGCCCCCGGCCGACGTCGACAACCGAGCGCCCGGTTCCACCTCTCGTCGCACCATTCCCAGGGCGATCGCGCCCGTCGCCCGAAAGGCCTACGAGGCGGCGGTTCACACGGCCCCTATAGTGAATGCGGGCCACCACTTCCTGGCCCGTGTAGCAACCCTTTTCGAAGCTGACCGTCCGCCCCGTCAGTCCCGTTTCCTGGGGGTGATTCTCCAGCCCGTAATCGACGCCGTACCGGGGAATTCCCCGCTCGATACGGATGGTCTCCCAACTTTCATCAGAGATCGAGTCACCGCCCGAGGCCTGGACGGCGGCGTCCAGAGCCGACTGGACCCGGTCGGCCCCGTGAAGCGCGAGGATCTCCCAGCCGCCTCCCTCCGTTTCGGGCCGGCCCGCGACGAGGACATGCTCCGAGTCGATTTCGAGTTCCGAAAAACGATCCGTGGGCGGAGGATCGAACCCTCCGCCGAGCACTTCGGTCAGTACCGACGACGCTCTCGGCCCCAGGATTCTGAGAATTCCGGCCTCCTCGAGAGGCACGATCCGGGCGAACCGAGGCGGGAGGTATCGGCCGAGGTGCTCACGCAGCGGCTCCGACCCCGCGGTGGACAGATCGAGCAGCAGGGGGCCGGCCTGCGGGATCCGCTTCCAGACACGCAGGTCGACCAGAGGACGCCCCCTGGGCGTGAGGGCCAGACAGGGAATCACGGATCCGGGCTCCGGACCTGAGAGATCGTTCGTCAGCAATCCGTTCAGGCCGTCGATCGCCTTTTCGCCCTCGACTTTCCAGACTTCACGGACCGCGTCCCGGTAGAGCATCGATGAAAGCACCGGAGGCTTCCTGTCTTCGTTGGGGCGCCGATCGCTGGGATTCACCTGTACCCCCCTGAGAGTCCGGGAATCGATCGTCCCAAGATAGCCGGCGTCCAGGATCGAGCGCGAGATCGACTCGCAGGCGGTACCGCGCGGTCATAGATTGGGCGGCCTTCCGGCGGAGCCGCCGAACGCCGATGGTGCCGCCGGGTTCGCATCCCGGGCGAGTCCGGGATATTCCGCAAACAGGGACGCCCTATGCTCGACACACTACTCGCCCGCGAGGTCTCGAAGCGGCCATCGACGGTCCGCCTGTCCGGACGCATCCTGTTCCTGACCGAGGATCCGGAGCTCATTCGCCGTCAGCTCGCCGGCGAGGACCTCGACTGGAATCCCTCCATACCCCTGCGTGACGACATTTCCACCGACGAGATAACGCCCGCGTGGGTCTGCTATTACTACGACGAGACGCTGGGTCAGTATCCCTACGTCGGCCTGCGCTGTCAGGGAGAGCAGCCGATCGGCAAGGGCGACGTTTTCGGAGGCGGATTCGTGGCCGCGGTGTCCGGCAAGCGACGCGGGAAGGGTTCCAGCCGGGAGGCCTCGCCCTACGCCGAACGCGCCGCCGGAATTCGCGTCGTGATCGCGGAGAACATCGAGCGTATCTATCGCGAGAATTGCGAGAATCTCGGGATCCTCACGACGACCGACTTCTCGGTGATCGACCGGATCCGCAGCGGCGAGGAAATCCCGCTCGAGACGTTCATCGGAGAGGCGGGGCAGATTCAGCGGGATATCATCGAGTACGGCGGGTTGCTCGACTACGCGGTCGCCCGACTGAAAGGACTCGTTCAGGTGCCCGCCGTCATCACCGACGAGAATCGTCCGATGACCATCGCCGAGAAGATCCTCGCCCGCCACTGGGTCGCAGACCTTGCGACCGACGAAGTCGGTGTTGCCGCGGTGAAGCCCGGCGATGAAGGCTTCGTCCGCTGCGATCTCCGGTTCAGCCACGAGTACGTGACCCCCATGGCCTCCACCTTCTGGGAGGAGTTCGCCGGCGACGGGGCGCCGATCGCGGACCGGGACAGCGTACTCTTCTTCCGCGACCACCTCGCGTTCCTGGATCAGGTGATCAGCGAGGAGAAGATCAAGCTCGGACTCCTGGACGCAGCGCACGGTCTGCACGAACGGCAGAGGGAATTCGCGGCTGAGCAGGGCGTTCGCCTGCACGGCGAGCTCCCGGACCGGGTGGGCAGCGAGGCGATCTGCCACATGAAGATGCTGGACGAGTACGCGCTGCCCGGGCAGGTGATCGTAGGCAGCGACTCGCACACACCGCACTCCGGCGCGATCGGCTGCGTCGCCTTCGGCGTGGGGACGACCGCGATCGTCAACAGCTGGACCACTCGCGACGTGCGCCTTCGCGTACCCGCCTCGGTGCGGGTCGAGATCACCGGCCGTCTCGGACCGGGCGTGACCGCCAAGGATCTGATGCTGGAGATTCTCCGGCACCCTTACGTCCGGGACGGTGAAGCGATCGGGAAGATTCTCGAGTACGGAGGCGAGGCGGTCCGGGCGCTCGGGGTGGATGAGCGAGCCACGATGACGAACATGGCGGCCGAAGTCGGCGGCTTCACGGGCATCGTCGCGCCCGACGGAAAGACGGTGGACTTTCTGGTGGAGCGACGCGGAATGGACCGTGCCGAGGCCGAACGGCTCGTGAGCGATCTGGAGAGCGATCCGGACGCCGATTACGAGTGGACGATGACGATCGATGCCTCGTCCCTGGGCCCGATGGTCGCCACGCCCGGCGACCCCGGAAATGGAATCAGCGTCCGTGAGGTCGGAGAGGTCCCGGTGAACATCGTCTATGCCGGCTCCTGCACCGGCGCGAAGCGAGATGACGTGGAGATGGCGGCTCGGGTGGTGGACGCCGCGCTCGACCAGGGGCGACGCGTAGCGGAGGGCGTGGAGGCCTACCTCCAGTATGGTTCGCTCGATGTAGAGAAATACGCACACGAGCGCGGCTGGCACGACCGATTCGTGGCAGCGGGCATCCGGGTCCTGGCCCCGGGATGCGGGGCCTGCATCAATGCAGGACCGGGCGTCAGCGGATCCCCGGACCAGGTTACGGTGAGCTCGATCAACCGGAATTTCCCGGGTCGCAGTGGTCCGGGTAAGGTCTATCTCGCGAGCCCGTTCACGGTCCTGGCATCGGCGTTCGAGGGGAAGCTGGTCGGCTTCGAGCCCGGCGGCTCGAACTGACGGCAGGCGCGCACGCGCCCGCCGCCCGCATCTTACTTCCGTTCAGCGGGCTTCGGATATCGCCTTCATTCCACGCGCCGTGATCCAGCGTCGGACGACGGGCTTCCAGGCCCACCCGAACGCCGAGGCTACCGCCCCCGGCTCGAACTCCGCGATGAGGCGATCGGCCTCGGCAGCGACCGCCGCCTCCACCCGCCTGCGGCCGTCGGCCGGCACCTGGTTCCAGCCGGGCTCGATTTCGACGACCTCGTAGGCGGAGGACTCGGCCGGCTGGTAGCGTATGACGTCCGAAAGGCTCGTCTCCAACATCCGCCGGGCGTCTCTTCGACCGGCCGCGAAGTCATGCGCCCGCCAGTCCTGGTGCAGGAATCCGCCGAAGCCGCCGAGATAGTCGCCGGCCAGCTCCCGGTCCGATTCCGGGGCGACCAGGTACAGGCGCATGACGTCCTTGTCCCTCAACCCGCTCGCCGCTTCCAGAACGAAGATCAGCTTGGCGAGACGGGAGCGCCCGGCCCGTGCGTCGGCGGAGGCGAGAACCTCGGCGTACCTCGGATCGGCCTCGATCCGAGCCATGTTTCGATCCAGAAATTCACCGGCCGGATCGGGCCCTCGAGCGAGTCGCTCCGTGGGATCCGCCGCCACCTTCATTTCGGCCACCCGCTCGGCGAGCTCGCCGATGTAACGACCCAGGAGCAGCTCGTCGGGATCCGTGATCCGGTCGTCCATCTCCGGCAACCGCTTCAGCAGTGCCTCCAGGATCTCCAGTCGGGCATTGAGCTCGTTGGCCCGGATCCAGTCCTGCGCGGCCCCCTGTCCGAGCACGGCGCCCGCGAGGTTCGGGCGAGCGAAGAGACCGAGTCGGGCGCAACCGACGGGGTGGCTTCTTCCGTACCGGTGCTCCGGAGCGAGGGCTCGACCACGATGTAGCGCCAGTCCTGCGATCGATACTCCGGGTCCCGCTCGACCAGGTTCTTGGCGAGTCCCAGCGGCGCCGCGTCGAACAACCCGCCGTCCACGTACCACATACGCAGCGGGCCTTCCCCGCCGGCCAGACGGGCGCCCGGATACTCGTCGCGGTTTCGCTCGAGCTGTCGTGGCGGGAACGCGAAAGGAAACGCCGCGGAGGCGACGGCGGCCGCACGGAGTCGCTCCCAGATCTCGTGCTCCGGGCCGATTCCGGCCGGAAGTTCGAAGTCGATCGAGTCGGAATAGGTCCGGGTCCCGAAGGCGCGGTCGGGCACGTTCAGGAACCCGTAGCGGAAGTCGTACCGAACGCCATGCAGGCTGGAGAGCGTGATGCCGACATGGAGCGGAGCGCCGAGCGAGGAGGAAGCGGCGTCGTCGGAGGCCGGATCGGCCGTGATCAATGCGCGCGAGAGATCATCCAGTACCGTCGCGTCCAGCGCGCCGAGCCGGTTCTTCCGTCCGGGGTTCAGGAGCTGCCGCGCGTCGGCCGCCTCCACCCATGCCCTCTCGATCCAGGGGACGACCGTCGGATTCACCGCGAGCGCCCTCGCGGCGAGCCCTGCGTTAATCGCGCCGGCCGATCCGCCTGTGATGACGTGAATCCTGACGGGCCCGCCCGCCTCGTTTCGGGCCAGGGCCTCGAGGATCTCGGTAACGGCTCCGCCGATGTAGGAGCCGAGCGAGACGCCGCCGCCGAGTACGAGTGCGATCCTGGTCATAGAGCTTCGCCGTATGAGTGAATTCGGAACGAGAAAGTGTCCGGCAAGACCGGAAGCGGCAAGCGGGAGCCTCGCGGCTCAGGGAGTCTCACCTTCCACCGGGACCGACATTTCGAGGAGACTGCCCGCGTCCAGACTGATTCCCCCGACCCAGAGCGACCAGTGGAGGTGCGGTCCGGTCACACGTCCCGTCGCGCCGACCTCTCCCAGCTGCTGCCCCGCTTCGACGAGCTCTCCCTCTTCCACCAGAATCCTGGACAGATGAAAGTACCCCGTGTACACGCCCCGGCCGTGATCGAGGAAGACTCCGTTCCCCGAGAAATACAGATCGCGGGCGATCATAACACGGCCCCGAGCTGCGGCCCGGACCGGAGCGCCGGTCGCCCCCTTGAGATCGAGGCCTGTGTGACGGCTTCGCAATTCGCCGTTGAAGACCCGTTCCACGCCGTAGGGACTGGTCACCGTCAAGGGCCGGGGGGCCCGGAACGGCGTGTCGATGAGCCATTCCGCGCTCGCCGTGTCGAGAACGGATCGAATCAGCTTCCGCTCGCTCTCTATCCGCTCCATCGCCTCGGCGGAAGGAGAGGAGTACTTCGGGGCCACACGCAATTGCGCGGTCTCGAAAATCCGCGATCCGACCGAGATCGGCACCGCCTGCTCATACGTAGAGCCATCGTCGAACTCGAACTGCAGCCGCAGCTCCTGCCTTCCCTCGGTGTCGATCGGCACGGCCGCGAGTCCGAACCAACTTCCGTCGAGCCGGCCGAAACGGACGGGCAGGCCTGCGAACTGACCCGAGATCGACCTGGGCTTTCGACCTGAGGGCCGCTCCAGGACGCGGATGCCGAACGCAGATCCTTCCTCCGCCGCGGGGGCCCAGGTAACGCCGAACGGGAGGATCGACCGCGGGCGATCCGCTTCCGCGGCTCGTGCCTCTGCGGCCATTGCGCGCAGGTCTTCCGTGTCCCTCCGGGCGGCCTCGGAATCGGGGGTCGGCGAATCGGGGCCGGCTTCGGCCACCACCGGCTCGGGCGTCACTCCCGTGATCGCCGCGGAGGATGCTCCCTCGACAGCCCTTCGGCAAGCGCCGACACCCGATTCAACCGGACCGGAGATGGCGAAGCGGACTCTGCAGCCGCGACGCGAGTAGCATTCGTTTCTCCGGCTTCCGTTTCTTGCCGGGCCAGAAGCGCTCGGGTAGCTTTCGGCGGTCGGATTCAGGCTCTCCCCGGGGAGCTGCCCGGGCACGAGAACCCCTCCGGAGGACGCACCGGATGCACCTCTTCGACAAGTGCGCTGCATTCACCGCCGCACGCGAAGCTCGCGCGGTGGGCATGTACCCCTATTTCCAGAAGATCACGGAATCGCAGGACACCGAGGTCGTCATCGACGGTCATCGCAAGGTGATGATCGGCTCGAACAACTACATGGGGCTCACTCACCACCCGGAGATTCTGGAGGCCGCGCGCGTCGCGCTCGAGGTGTACGGAAGCGGGAACACAGGGAGTCGCTTCCTGAATGGAAATCTCGACATTCACGACAAGCTCGAAGAGGAGCTCGCCGACTTCACCGGAAAAGAAGCCGCGCTGGTGTTCAGTACGGGATACCAGACGAATCTCGGTGTCGTCGCGGCCCTGGTGGGCAGGAACGACACGGCATATCTGGACAAGCTCGACCATGCCTGCATTCAGGATGGTGCGAGGCTGAGCTTCGGAGACACGGAGAGATTCCGTCACGAGGACTACGCGCACCTGGAGACCTTGCTTCGGAGCACCGACGAGGCACGCGGAAAGCTGGTCGCGGTCGACGGCGTGTACAGTATGGAAGGCGACATCGCGAACCTGCCGGAGCTGGTTCCTCTGGTGCAGAAGTACGGTGCCGCCCTCATGGTCGATGACGCCCACTCCCTGGGCGTCCTGGGCCCGAACGGTGAAGGCACGGCCGCTCATTTCGGGCTCACCGACGAGGTGGACCTGATCACCGGGACATTCTCGAAGTCGCTCGCCTCGATCGGCGGGTTCGTGGCCGGCGATGACGTCGTGATCGATTATCTGCGCAACCACGCGCGGACGGAGATCTTCAGCGCGAGCATGCCCCCTTCGGCGGTGGCGACGGTGCGTGCCGCGTTGAGGATCATACGGGCCGAGCCGGATCGTCGGGCGAGACTCTGGAGGAATACGAAGCGCATGATGGCCGAGCTCACGGCGCTCGGATTCGAGATCGGTCCCACGCAGACACCGATCATCCCGCTACTGATCGGACCGATGGATTTGACCTTCCGGGTCTGGCGCGAGATCCTCGACGCGGGCGCGCACGA
>JARRPA010000108.1:0-460 GCA_037383305.1 Gemmatimonadota bacterium
CGGCACGGGACGAAGCCGATTCCGAGGCACTCTACGAAGCGGCGGCACGGGCCTCCGGCCTCAACCCCCGCTACAGCTTCGACCGGTTCGTCGTCGGTGCCAACAGTGAGCTCGCGGCCGCCGCCTGCCGCGGGGTCGCCGACAGTCCGGCACAGCTCTACAACCCGCTCTTCATTTACGGGGATACGGGCCTCGGAAAGACGCACCTGATGCACGCGGTGGGGCACGAAATTCTGTCGCGGAATCGATCGGCTCGCGTCGCCTACGTGCCGTCGGAACAGTTCACGAACGAGATGATCGCCGCGATCCAGAGCGGCAGGACTCCTGAATTTCGCCAGCGGTATCGAAAGATCGATGTGCTGCTGGTGGACGACGTGCACTTTCTCCGTAGTAAGGAGAGGACGCAGGAGGAGTTCTTCCATACGTTCAACTCCCTCTACGATGCCCACAAACAGATCGT
>JARRPA010000108.1:498-6307 GCA_037383305.1 Gemmatimonadota bacterium
CCTCGTCTCACGCTTCGAATGGGGTCTCGTTACCGACATCAAGCCGCCCGATTTCGAAACCCGCGTGGCGATTCTCCAGAAGAAGGCGGCGGAGGATCGGCTGGTTCTGGATGACGCGGTGATCGAGTTCATCGCACGGAACCGGAGGACTTCGGTTCGTCAGCTCGAGGGTGCCGTGATCAAGCTGCTCGCGTACAGCTCCCTGACACGACGTGAGATCAGCGTCGATCTCGCCCGTGAAGCGCTGGGGCCGAGGCTGGAGGATGAAGAGCGGTTGAGGGTCACCCCGGAACAGATTCGGGAGCATGTCGCCGAGCGATTCGGGGTCAGCGTGGAGAACCTCGTTTCGAAGCGAAGGAACAAACCGATCACGGTTCCCCGCCAGGTGGCGATGTATCTGATCAAGATGATGCTCGACATTCCGTATACGGAGATCGGCTCGCTCTTCGGCGGTCGTGATCACTCGACCGTCATCCATTCGGTGAACAAGGTCGAAGCGGAGATGGCGGCTCGCCCGGAATTCCGTGAGCGGATCGAGGCGATCCGCGAAGAGCTGACCCGTGGATAACATGCGTGGAGAACCGTCGGCTCGTCGTGGACTCTCCAACTCGTCCGGGTTGACCCGTGGAATGCCGGTGACTGTCCGGCTACTTTCCCCCGTGGCGTTCACACGCCGCCGATCTTCATCTGTTCGCCCGGTGTCGCGCCGGAACGGGGACAGCGGGAGAGTTTTCCCCGTTCCCACGACACCTACTGTTACTGCTGTTGTTGTATCAATAGAGTCTCAGAAGAACTCTTTTCGGGAAAATCCGAATTCCGACCTGAACCGCGAGGTTGAGGAATGAAGCTTTCGATCACACGGGACAGTCTTCACGCCGGTCTGGGCGCCGTAGCGGCGACGATTCCCACGAAGACCACGCTCCCCGTCCTCTCGAACATCCTGCTCGAGGCAAAAGACGGATCGCTCTCTCTGAGCGGCACGGACCTGGACATTTCCGTTTCGGTGAGGATAGACGCGGAAGTGGAACGAGAAGGGTCGGTCACCGTGCCCGCGCGAAAATTCGCCGAGATCGCGAGGGAATTGCCGGCTGCGCCCGTGCACCTCGAGGTAGACGGAGTCGAGATCAGGATCGAGGGCGGAAAGAGCAAGTTCAAGCTGTTCGGTCTGGCGCCGGAGGAATTTCCGAGCTTTCCGGAAGTCGAGTTCGACGACAGCTGGCGGATGAAGGCCACGGATCTGCACGAACTGATCAGTCGAGTTTCCTTCGCCGTTTCGTCCGAAGAGAGTCGGCCGATTCTGAACGGAGTGCTTTGGCAGCTGCGACCGGATTCGGCCACGATGGTGGCCACGAACGGGCATCGTCTGGCCCGGCTGAGAATTCAACTCGATGGTATCGGCGCTCCCGAGGCCGACCTGATCGTTCCGCCCAAGGCCCTGCAGCAGGTCGAGCGGCTGTTCGGCGCCGACGGCGATGTGGAGGTGGCCCGGTCGCGAAATCACCTGGGATTCCGGTCACCCGATCGGCAGGTCTATACGCGTCTGATCGAAGGACCCTATCCGAACTACGAGCAGGTGATTCCCACGGACAGCGACAAGACCGCCACCGCCAATCGCGACAATCTTTCCGCCGCGATCCGACGGATGGCGGTCGTGGCGAGCGACCAGACGCACAGGGTTCGGATGGCGTTCAGCAACGGAACTCTCTCCTTCCGCGTTCAGACGCCGGACCTGGGCGAAGCCGAGGAGGAGATGCCGGTGGACTACCAGGGAGATGACCTCGAGATCGGATTCAACGCGAATTATCTGCTCGAGGTGCTCCGCTACATGCCGGACGAGGATGTGATCCTGCAGTTCAAGGCACCCGAGCGGGCCGCCACCTTCCTGCCGGCCTCCGGGGCGCCCGACTATCTCTGTCTCGTGATGCCCCTGCGGCTTCTCGACTGAGGAGGCTCGATGCATCATCGCTCCCCCGTCCTCCTGACCGGCATCCTCGTTGCGACCATCGCCGTCGGGGCATGCAGTGATTCCAACGGACCGGAAAATTCGCTGGATGCGCGCATCCGATACGTCAATGCGGTGAAGTTCACGACCGGGCCTGTCGAAATCGGTCTCCGCAACGGTCCATCGGCCGTGGTACCCTTCAGCGACGCGACGTCGTACCAGTCGCTGCGGCCTGGCGATTACGTCGTCTTCGTCGAGGATGATGCCGGAACCCTGGACGTCAACGGGTCGGCTTTCCTGTCCGCGGGCACGGACCACACGCTCGCGATCACCGGACAGTCGGATCTTCCGAGAGCGATGTTTCTCAGCGATGACCCCGGGCAACCGGACGTCGGGCAGGCGTTCGTGCGCGTGGCGAACGGAGGTCTGCAGATCGGTCCGGTCGACGTCTACCTGCTCCTGCCGGGGGATCAGGTCGATGGAACGCCCACGGTAGGCGGCCTGGACTGGCTCAACGTCACCCTTTACGGTGAATTCGAAAGCGGTGAAATCACCCTCGTCCTGACGGACGTCGGCACGGAGGACATCGTCTTCGACTCGGGTCCGATCTCGGTGCCATCCGCCTCCGTGCGCACCCTGTTTCTGTACGACGGGGCGGCCGCGCTGGACGAGATCGCTCTGCTGGTCCTGAACGACGAAGGAAGCTGAGCCGCGCCACGGAATTCACGTTCCGTCCGGTTCACCGAGGTCGTCCGGTCCCCTGGCGCGGAGTGCGACGAGCACGTGCGCAGCGAGAGCCGGGTCGGCAGTACGGAGCCAGCGAAGAAATTCCTCGCGCTCCTCTCCGGGAAGTTCCAGGGCCCGCTCCATGGCGAGGCGGAGTCGGACCTCGTGTGGAGGGTCGGGCTTCGCCATGCGCTTGGCTCCTTCCATCGTGACGAACGGCTGTTTCCGGCCAAGACACGCATACTACGTGTCCACGATCCCGACTGTCACCTGCGCCGCTTGACGTCCCGGCGCACGCGCCCGGATGTTGGCGCATGAATATCGATCCGCACGACCGACTGATCTGTTCGGATGCGGCTTTCGGCCGGAGGCCTGACGTCGATGGCCTCGCGGATAGCGCCTCTCGACGTCCGAGCCCGGCCTCGCAGCCGATCGTACAGAGCTCGTTGTTCACTTTTCCCGATCTCGCGGCGCTTCATGCGGGATTCGCCGCCGAGCACGAGACGAACCTCTACTCGCGAGGCAGGAACCCGACCGTGCAGGTGCTGGAGCGAAAGCTGGCTTCGCTGGAGCGAGGGGAAGCCGGCCTCTGCTTCGGTTCCGGAATGGCCGCCGTGAGCGCGGTGCTGCTCGGTGAGCTCCGGGCAGGGGATCACGTCCTGTTCGTGAACGACACCTACGGACCCACCCTGCAGCTCGCCACCTATCTGGAGAGGTTCGAAATCGAACATGACCTCCAGCTGGATCTCGATTCGGAAGAGATCGAGGCGGCGATTCGGCCGAACACCCGTCTCCTGTGGCTGGAGAGCCCCGGAACGATGCTCTTCCGGATCATGGACCTTCGAGCCGTGACGGAGTTGGCCCGCAAGAGGGGAATCGTCACGGCGATCGACAACAGCTGGGCCACGCCGTTGTGCCAGAAGCCTCTCATGCTGGGTGTGGACATCGTGATGCACACCTGCTCGAAGTACATCGGCGGCCACAGTGACGTGATCGCCGGCGCCCTGGTGACCAGCGCGGAGCGGGCCGAGAGACTGTTCTCCTCGACCTACCTCTTGAACGGGGGGATTCTGGCCCCCTTCGACGCCTGGCTGCTCCTGCGCGGGCTCGCCTCTCTTCCCGTGCGTCTCGCTCAGCACGAGGCGGATGCCCTGCGGGTCGTGGAGTTTCTGGAAGCGCACCCGGCCGTGCGCCGTGTCCACCACCCCTCGATCGGGGAAGGGCGCCGCCTCGCGGGCGAACAGATGTCGGGCTTCACCGGGCTCTTGAGCTTCGAGCTCGTGAGGGAAGGACTCGAGCCGGTCCGCCGGGTGATCGACGCTCTCCAGCACTTCCGGATCGGTGTCAGCTGGGGCGGCGTGGAAAGCCTGGTGATAACGCCGAATCGGGGAGCGAACGAAGCTCGCCTGGCGGAGCTGGGAATCCCGAGTGGCCTGATCCGGATCTCGGTCGGCCTCGAGGGGGCAGGCCTGCTGATCGAAGACCTGGCTGCGGCGCTGGATCCGCTCGCGTGAGGTCTTCGTGAAAGCGTTCCGCACGGGTGCTCCCCTGTCTGTGGGGGAGGCTCTGGCGCCCATTCTCACCATGCTGGGTCTTTTCCTGCTCGGGACGATCACGGTGGGACTGAGCGGAGAGCTCCTCGTCGCGATTCTCCTGGCATCCGCTGCGGTGGCCGGACTGATCGCGGCTCGACACGGGCACGGGTGGGGAGATGTGCAGCGGGCGACCGGAGAGAAGCTCGCGGACGTACTGCCGGCAATCCTCATCCTGCTCGCGATCGGGATGCTGATCGCGACCTGGGTCCTCTCGGGGACGATCCCCTATCTCGTCTACTGGGGCGTCCGGCTCATCAGTCCCCGTTGGCTGGTTCTCACGGCGTTTCTCGCCACCGCGCTGATGTCACTCGCCACGGGCACTTCCTGGGGCTCGGCAGGAACGATCGGGGTCGCCCTGATGGGCACGGCGGCCGCGCTCGGGGCACCGATGGCGGCCACGGCCGGAGCCGTGGTCTCCGGCGCCTACTTCGGCGACAAGATGTCGCCCCTGTCGGACTCCACGAACATCTGCGCCATCGGAGCCGGGGCCGACCTGTACGCGCACATCCGCCACATGCTCTATACCGCGGTACCCTCGTTCGTTCTCGCCTTCCTGCTGTACGCGTACGCCTCGCGCCTGACGCCGATCGCTCCGAACGGAATGACCCCGGGCGCAAGAGAGTTGCTGACCGATCTCGAGCTCGTGTTCGTTCTCAGCCCGCTGGTGCTGATCCCGCCGCTGATCGTCGTATTCAGCATCGTTCGCCGAGTACCCCCTGCTCTCGCGATCGCCGTCTCTTCGGTGGTCGCGATCGGGCTCGGGGTGTGGTTGCAGGGCTTCGAGCCGGACGAGGCGATCCGGGCGGCCGTGGCCGGATTCGACCTCGAGATGGTGGCTTCGACCGGCGCCGACCCGGGTGTTCTCGGGCCCGATTTCACGCGCCTGGTGCAACGAGGGGGGCTCTACGGGATGGCCAATACCCTGATCGTCGTGATCGCGGCTTTCCTCCTCGCGGGCGCGATGACCGCTTCCGGCTCGCTGGAACTGCTGATCGAGCGGATGCTCGGCGCGGTCAGCTCGGTGTTCGGGTTGATCGCCGCGACGATGGCGGCGGGTGCGACGACGATCGCGCTCACGAGTCACGGTGGCGTCACGGCGCTGGTGATCGGCGGGCTGTTTCAGGGGGCCTACCGGGAGCGCGAGCTCGCGCCGGTGAACCTGTCACGCTCGCTGGAGGACTCGGTGACGATCACCGAACCGCTCATGCCCTGGACGGTGTCCGCCGTGTTCATGGCGGGGACGCTGGGCGTGTCGACGCTCGAGTACGCGCCGTGGGCGCTCTTCTGCTACGGCGGCCCGATCTTCTCGCTGCTGATCGCGGCGACGTACGAGCGGACGGGGTTCGGGATCCGGCGGGCGGTGGTCGAGCCCCACGGGTAGCGTCCACCTCCCGGCAGGGGATCACGAGCAACGCGCCGAGGCGAGCTGCCGCCCACCGCGGCCGGCCCGGCACTACGGATTCATTTCGCCGTTCCGCCGGTCGAGTCCCGCGTCTTGCGGGCCGCCTTCCGGGGCGAATGCAACGCCTTCACCCGGGTCACGTAC